>CAZFJJ010000137.1:0-5589 GCA_964519075.1 uncultured Lachnospiraceae bacterium | reverse complement strand
CATCGGTCTCATCGGCTGATGAGGCGAGAAAGATGCTTTATATATAGTCAACACACATCCACCTAATTATTGTTTTGCATAAAAACGCGGAGGAGCAAGCCCCTCCCCTACCGTGTCTGATGTAATTTGTACGTTCAAATCGCTAACCTCTCGTATGTGTAAAAAGGAATTTGGTGTTGAAAAGATGTTCCAACGCTCTTATATCGACCATATTATTCGTGATAAAGAAGATTACGAAACAAGGGTCAAATATATCTACGAAAATCCCATTCGTTGGTATTTCGATGAATTATATTCAGTAGAATAAAGGGGTTTGGGCTTTGCCCGATGCATTTGTGTCACAAATGCGAAACTCGCAATTAAAGTAACTGATAAATTTGAAAGTTGGTGTGATATTGATACGGGTGCAGCTATGGGGGCGGACGACCAATGCTTTTATGCTTGAATACTTGCGATGAATATTACATAGATGATGATGGTTCGATTATTAAGCAATAGGAGATGATACAATGCGAAAATTTGAGTGGCAGGGTCAACAAGTCGAAGTGCAGAGAAAATGGAAAGGTTATGAGATTAATGTTGAGCGGGAACACTATTCAGAAATATTTACTATGAGAGTAACTCGGCGCGATCTCAAAAAATATATGAAGGGAAAATATGCTATTACAGATCAAGTTATTATTGATTATTTAGATGGTTATTATGGAAAAAAGCAAACGCCTATAACTGTGGAATTGCAAGGACAAAAAGTTGAACTGTCGAAATCATTTGATTGGAATGGACACAATCTCAAAATATTTCAAGAAATCAGAGATGAAAAATACGGACAAGTATTAAATGTTTCTTTGGATTACGTTAAAGCATACATCATTGATGACTCTGTTGTTACAGATCAAGAAGTAATCGATTATCTTGATGACCACTATGGCAGACCTGTGAAATTGCGAGATATATTATTTTAAGTCGATAATAATAGTGAGATGAATTATTAGGCTCTATAATATATGTTGGGGTGACGACAGATAGAACGTACCCGCCCAATAATCCCGCGGCTTGCGAAGGATGCTTGGGCGGGTTAGAATATCCTCAAACAGTCCAACCGGAGTAGGTGTGGAACACTTCCAAAACCTCACCCCCGAAAGCAAATATGCAATTTACCGAACACTATGACAGAGCCCCGACAGACTAAAAAAATCTGTCGGGGTTCTGTCATCCTTATCGCGACTCACCCTAGTCGTCGCCCCTTTGCTAGGTTTGAACTCACTCCGTAGGGGACGGCGTCTTCGACGTCCCGTTAAACACTTTATCACTAACCAACAAAAAGGACGGCTTGCGCCGTCCTTTTGCATTATTTGATCGGATTTTCTCAGTCCTGTGCGGTGCTGAGGCGGTAGTAGTAGCCCTTTTTCGCCATCAGCTCGTCGTGAGTGCCCGATTCCTTGATTTCGCCGCCGTCGATGTAAAGAATCTTGTCGCAGCTACGAATGGTGGAAAGTCGGTGAGCAATAACGAAGGAGGTGCGGTTCTCCATCAGCTTCTCGATGCCCTGCTGGAGGAGCTTCTCGGTCTTGGCGTCGATAGAGGAGGTCGCCTCGTCCAAAATCAAAATCGCGGGATCGGAGACCATCGTACGGGCGAAGGCAATGAGCTGCCGCTCGCCTTGGGAGAGCTGACCGCCCCGCTCGGTGACGGGGGTATCGTAGCCCTGCTCCATCTGGGAAATAAATTCGTCGGCGCAGACCGCCTTGGCGGCGGCGCGGATCTCCTCGTCGGTAGCGTCCAGCTTGCCGTAACGGATGTTGTCGGCAATGGTGCCCGTGAAGATGAAGCTGTCCTGGAGCATAATGCCCATCTGAGAGCGGAGAGAGTGAAGGGTGATGTCGTTAATGTCCACGCCGTCGATGAGGAGCTTACCCTCGGTGACGTTGTAGAATCGGCTGATCAGATTAACGATGGTGGACTTGCCCGAGCCGGTGGGGCCGACCAGCGCAATTCGCTGTCCCTTCTCTACCGTGAGATTCACACCCTTGAGCACGTAGTAGTCCTTCTCATAGGCAAAGCGCACGTTCTGAAACTCTACTCTGCCCTGCATTGCAGGAAGCGGCTTCGCCTCGGGGCTGTCGCAGATGTCCACCGGCTCGTCGATGGTCTGGAAGATGCGCTCCAGATAGGACATAGTCTTGATCAGGTTATTGTAGATGTTGGCAAGGCTGATGACCGGCTGCCAGAACTTAGTGGCGTAGGTCGCCATAGCGATCAGCACGCCGATCTCCACGGAAGGAGCGATCCAGAGGATGCCGCCGATGTAGACCAGACACAGCACCCATTGCTTCAGGTTTTCGGTGACGGGACCCATCATGTTGTTCAGATAGGCGGCCTTGTACCACGCCTTCTGATACTCGCGGTTGAGTTTGCCGTAGATCTTTTGGTTCTCCTCCTGTCTGCGGAAGATCTGGGAGACCTTCACACCCTCGATGGCCTCGCAGGTGTAGGCGGTCAGATTGGAGTTTTTGTTGTTGTTGTCGAAATTCGCCTTTTTCTGCACGTTTTTGAGTAGGAGAATGAATATCAGCAGAAAGGGCATACCCGACAGAATGATCAGCGACAGCTCCACGTTGATGGAGAACATATAGCCCGCGATGAAGAAGAGGTTTAGCAGCTCCAGAATGGCGTTGACAAGACCGTTGGTCAGCGAATCGGAAACGCTGTTGACGTAGTTGACCACGCGCACCAGAATCTTGCCATGAGGACGGCTGTCGTAGTAAGAGAAAGGGAGCTGCTGCAGATGGTTGAAGATGTCCTTACGGATGTCGTAGACGATGGATTGACCGCAATGGGACATAATGATGCCGCGGATGGCACCGAAGACGGTGGAGACCAGCACCAATCCCAGCGAGGCAACCGCCAGCCACACTACCATACTGATATCCCCGTTCGGGATCGCCACGTCCATGGCCTGCTGAAGCAGAATGGGCGTTGCAAGTCCCAGCAGCGAGCCCAGCATGGACAGACCGAGGGCAAGAAGCATCAGCTTGGCGTAGGGCTTTACGTAAACGATAGAGCGTTTTAACTTGGAGAAATCGAAGCCTTTGTCCAGCGATTCGTCCACGTCGTATTTGTTGCGCTTTGCCATTACGCCTCACCTCCTTCGCGCTTCTGCGCTCCCGTGAAGGGCGGCAGATCCTTTTCATCCTGCAGATCGCAGACCTCGCGGTAGTAGCGGTTGCGGGCGGCAAGCTCTGCGTGAGTGCCCACGTCTACCTTGCCATCCTCCAGCACGATGATCTGATCGGCGTTCTTGATGGACGAGATCCGCTGGGCGATGATGATTGTGGTACAGTGGAAGGGGAGGTTGTGCAGATTGTACTGCATCTTTTTCTCGGTCTCCATATCTACCGCGGAGGTAGTATCGTCCAGAATCAACACCGAAGGGATGGCGGCAATGGCACGCGCCAGCGCGATTCTCTGCCGCTGCCCGCCCGAAAGACCCACGCCGCGCTCACCCACGATGGTGTCGTAGCCGTCGGGCATCTTACGGATGAAGCCGTCTGCACAGGCAAGCTCCGCGCACTCGTAGACCTGCTCGATTTCCATGGCGGGATTGCAGAAGGAGATATTGCCCGCAATCGTGTCCGAGAACAGGAACACCTCTTGGGTTGCGATCGCCACAGTCTTGTGAATGCTCTCCAGCGTTCGGAAGCGCACGTCCACGCCGTCCAAATAGATTGAGCCATCGGTCACGTCGTAGAAGCGGGCGATCAGCGAAGCGATGGTCGATTTGCCCGAGCCTGTAGGACCGATGATGCCCACGGTAGAGCCGGCATCGATGGAGAAAGACACCCGATTCAGCACAAGTTTGTCCTTGGTATAACCAAACGAAACGTTTTTGAAGCTGATCTTGCCGTCGAAGCGCTCTTCTTTATGTACGGCGTTGTCGCGGTCACGGATGAGGGGCGTATCGTAGCAGATCTCCACCACTTTTTCGGTAGCTGCCCAAAAGCGCTGCAGGTCGTTAAGCATACCGCTGACCCGTCGCATGGGATCGGACAGTGCCCAGGTCAGGCTGGTGAACAGGGTCAGCTCACCCAGCGTGATCTCGCCGGTGATGGTAAAGATACCGCCTACCAGAATGGTCAGGAAGGACAAAAACTGTGCTAGGAAGTCGATCACCGGCACCACCTTCTGCCAGGCGTAGGCGGCACGGAGGTTTTCATCCTTGAACTCCTTGGAGCTTTGGTCAAACTTGTCGATCTCGTAGTCCTCACGGGCAAATGCCTTGACCACGCGATTGCCTGAGATATTCTCTCTGGCATCGATATTCAGCTTCGAAAGCTTCTCGCGGATAGATCGGTAGATAGGCGCGACCTTCTTGGAGTAGATCACCGTTGCCAGCACGATGAAGGGAATCACCGCAAGCAGGGTGACGGTCAGCTTCCAGCTGACGAAAAGCAGCATCACCAGCGCAGAGCCGAAGGTGACCACGATATCCACGGCATTGTAAGAGATATACGCCACGAAATGGCGAAGATACTCCAGGTCGCCCGTGGTACGGGTGATGATATCACCTGCACGGATGCGGTCGAAGAAGCGAAGCTCCTGATATTGCATATTGGTGAAGATTCTGTGACGGACGTTCATCAGCATATGCTGGCTCGCCTGCTCCATACAGACGACCTTGAGCATATGCAGCCCGGTCTTGACCAAAACCACCAGACACATGAGCCCTAAAATCGGAAGCAGCCAATCGGTCTTACCGCCCTTGATGACGTCGTCAACCAAAAGCTTTTCCAAATAAGGGTTGACGATGACTACCGCTGACGTACATACGGTGATCAGCATACCCAGCAGAAAGATGAATCGCTTCCCTTTCAGATGCTGCCAAACGAATCGGATTTGAAACATTCTGTGACACTTCCTTTCTTTGATACGAGAATTGTTCACCCTCATTATACGAATTATTTTCAAAAAAGAAAGAGGCAAGATGTAGAAAATCCTGCCTCTTTTGGAGAAATTATCGTGCATTTCGCACAGTCGATCCTGTCGGTTCTCTATTCGTAGCCAAGCAATGCCAAGCAAACGATCCGTCGACACGCCGAAATAGGAGGCGATTACGGGAAGCAATTGCGGATCGGGATAGTCGCCTTACCGCACGGCACCGAATGATGGTCATACAAACATTTCCGAAAGGTTAGTCATTAACCTATCGAAAATATTGGTATCATTACGATATCCGATTTGATCGTGTCAACGTATTATGAAAAGAGTCACCCCAATATAACAGTTATTATTCATAGACCCATAACATAACGTTTTCGACTCCGCTTTCGATTCGCATCCAATTTTCGATGAAAACTTTTTCGTCGTCTGTAATCTCTCTTGAGAGCTGTGCCGTAAGAACAAAGCACTCAGCTCCGTTGTCCGACACAACGCCGCAACGGCACCATACCATATATTCGGCAAATACTTGCTCTGCCTTATCGGCAATGGCGTTAAAATCTACCTTTGCCGATAGGGAGGCCTCCAATTCATCGAGACGTTCCTGCTGTTCTTTTATCTGTTGCTGCAGTTGATTGATGGTGTTTTCCTGAA
>CAZFJJ010000136.1:2075-5633 GCA_964519075.1 uncultured Lachnospiraceae bacterium | reverse complement strand
TTTAGGTGCGGCTATTTCGCCGTGCAAACGTGGCTCAATAAGCGTTTTTTACAGACCAAAATTGATCTGTCGGAGGAGATGATCGAAAAGGTGAAAAACAGCTTCGGGAAAGGGCCGTTCACGACGAAGGTGAAGATGCTCATCAGACGGTGCATCCGCGCCAACTTAAAAGAGGTGCACACCAAAAGGATCAGCATGGCGAGAGGGAGGTATCTTTTGGAGCGCACGGTGGAGATCGCACACAAGAACGACGGACTGCCCGACGGCTTGGAGAAGTACCAACAAATGTTGAAAGGCCGCCGCTACGCACTCGGCGCGCTTGTGAATCAGCTTAACAAAGAAGGGAGGTGAAAATATGGAAAGAAAATTCATTCTCATTTCGGTGACCAAAAATGACGGCGATTTGATCGGTTGGAAGAACGCGTTGCCAAAAAGAAGCTTAAGTGAAACGGTGAATAGGATTTTGGTCCTTGAAAGCTACGGCAGGATCGCACGCATTCCATGTGAATTTTCGTCAGCAGAAGTGAAGGAGGGTGACCACTTCGGGTTCTACGTTACTGACGAAAAAGCATTTGAGTTCATTAGCAGCATGGAAAAGGGAGAACGCAGCAACCGAATCAAAAGCATCATCCGAAAGCATATCGAGTGTAACCGCAAGTCACCGCCCGGAGTGATCCACTTGGATCTTCTGCAAAGCACGGTGGCAAGCTTCAGGACGAAAATGGAGGCAAAGGAAGCGGAGTATCAAGGGCAGCCGGACAAGTACCGTAAGCTGTGTACCAGCTACGATTTGGGTACGAAAATGCTTTTTGATGCCATCCTTGCCTGTTATGAGTCCGGTGACGAAATTTTGGGTGATGCCAAGCTGCAGGAGATGGACGTGGATGAGATCGTCACAAAGGCCTACGAAGAAAATTTTGGTCCGCAATATATTTGGGACGAGGATGACAACTACTGGGAGGACGAGTAACAAAAAGTGTTCCTAAAAATGCAGTTTTTGAAGAAAAAGTTGAAAACGGCTATTGTTTTCTTGAAACGCGACCAAATATTCCCCTATTTTATAAACGTAGACCGTGCGGGAGCAGCGCCTCACAGACTTCAAAATATTTTTCAAGGAGGATTTTTTATGGAAAAAATCGATCAAAAAGCAAATTGGACGCTGGTGGATCTCAATCGTATTGCCGCCAACATCCCCGAACACAATCTGAGAGCCCTGGAGCTTATCTGCTCTAAGGGGGTCTCACAGGAGCACATCGCTATCGAGCTTATCCGGGAGCAGACGATGCTTCTTGATAAGCACTATCCAAGCGATGCCGCAGCTTGGCGTACCGTCAAGTATTTGGTGGACATCGGCTTCTTTACAACGCAGAAGATCAGCACGGGAAAAAGATGCTTTAACATTTTGCTCATCACTGACCTTGGAGAGCGCGTCTATATGTCTATCTTCAAAAAAGACCTCGCCAAGTTTGAGCACCAGATCATTGCAAGGTCACACGACAACGTAGAGCACGGTTATATTATCCTCGACATTGCCAAAATTTTGGAGGACAAGCACGGCTATTACGGCGTCAGCATCGATCGTATCAGAAACACCATTGAGCTTGAGTTCGGGCAAAGATGCATTCCCGATATCAGGGCGATTCGTGCAGGTCAGGTGGATGTTTTCGAGGTGGAGTGCGGCAATCACCATCAGGCGGATTTTGATCAGAAGCTTGATAAGCTTGCCCGCGTTACCGATTGTATTCACATCGTTTGCCCCAATCGCAAGGTGGTGGAGAAGGTCAAAAAGCAGGTGGATTCCTGGATCAATCTTCGGGGCAGATTCAATCTGCTCAGAAAAGGTATCAGCGTAAAACTGACCAGTGTTACCGATCTTGACAACGGCAAATGGACTTATATTTACGATTTGAGCTATGAAGAGCCCATTTGTTGCTTTAATAAGAAAAAGAAGGGAGGTGAAAATGTATGAAAGATCCGTTTCTTCATATTGGCAACGACAACTACGTGAACCTTGATAAGGTGATGCTCATCACGGCGGCAAATGCCGACAAGGTAAGAAAGTATCGCGCCGATCGCGGGATCGATAAGAATTCGACTCTCTATTTCAACTGTTCCTCGGATAAGGAAACACGCAGTATGATTCTGCTTGAGGGCGGTGCGGTATACACGTCGAGTGTTAGAGCCAAGGTTCTTAACAGTCGCGCCAAAAACGCGCAGGATCCCAAAGCAGAGACCGAATAAGGCAAAGCGGGGATTTTCGTCATTAAAATTTCAGACGACTGCTGCCAAAAATACGGATGGCGAAAATTCCCGTGACCAAAATTGATTTATATTTATGAAGGCGGAATTCAAATGAAGACGAAGATTCTGAGGACGAAAATTCTTGGGACTTAGACAAACGGTGATAATAACGAAAACGACGCTGCCCGATTAGAAAAAATGTTTTCGGGCAATAATGGAAAGGAAAGAATTTACTATGACGAATTATATTTCAATGCTGAAAGCTCATGAAAGAGAGGTGCTGTGGCTACGGAATCTAACACTATTAATATGAGCGAGAAAAAGAAAAATCTTGTTATGGAACAGCTATGGCTTACCTATTTCAACGACAGTCTATTGAAGAACGGCGCGATTACGAAAGAGGAGCATGAGCGAATGCGTGTAATCATTAAAAACCGCTCTTTTCGTATAGAGCAGCAAAGGTAAGTACTATGGGCGGCGAATTTTAGTTTGCCGCCCGTGACTTTTTTGTGAAGCCTATTGCAAAAAACAAAACTTTATGATATAATAAAACAAATGATGATACAACGAACTTTTCAAGAGATAGGAGATAACTATGGATATACATAATATTCGTCAGGAAATTCGATATAAGTCCATATATGACGTGCCGCTACGAGTGACCTACTACGCACGTGTTTCGTCCGAGTCGGACGAGCAGTTAAATTCCCTGGGCAACCAGATCAGTTATTACGAAGACTTTATCAAGAAGAATCCCGCTTGGGTGTTTATCAGCGGATATATCGACGAGGGTCTGTCGGGCATTTCCACGAAAAAGCGCGAGAACTTCAACCGCATGATCGAAGATGCGGCGCAGGATAAATTTGACCTTATCATCACAAAGGAAATATCACGTTTTGCCCGTAACATCTTGGATTCTATACAGTATACCCGTCAGCTTCTCAGTTGCGGCGTAGGCGTATTTTTTCAGAACGATAATATCAACACCCTCGACGAGGATTCCGAGCTTAGACTGGCAATTATGGCCTCTATCGCGCAGGATGAGCTCAGAAAGCTTTCAAGCCGTGTAAAATTCGGTCATCAACAGGCGATCAAACAAAACGTGGTCTTAGGTAATAGCCGTATCTTCGGCTACAAGAAGAACAACAAACACCTTGTGATTGACGAGGATGAAGCACCTATGGTCAGAGAGTTGTTTGAGCTTTATGCCACCGACAATTACAGTATGAAGCAGATCGAAAAGATCTTCTGGGACAAGGGATACCGCAATCTCAACGGCAAAAAGATCGCTCACTCCACCATGGCGAATATGATCGC
>CAZFJJ010000136.1:0-1975 GCA_964519075.1 uncultured Lachnospiraceae bacterium | reverse complement strand
TATGCTCCAACAAGATCAACAGCGGCAAGGATGCCTGCGCTTCATTACCCATATACGAGGAGGAGATCAAGCCTGTTCTGTTTGAGGTATTCAAGGACACCAAGGACAGCTCCGCCGCAATGATGCTTGAATACGAAAAGCTTTATCTGTCGATGACCGCAAACGGCACCCTTGACAAGATGATCGCCAAGCAGGAGGGCATCATCGATCTTGCCAACAAGAAAAAGGGTGCGCTTCTGAAGCTCATTGCCGAGGGGAATATCAACGGCAAGGATTTTAAGGATATGACCGAAGCGTGCAACAAGGAGATTCACGACGCCGAAGCAGAGCTGATTGAACTGAAAAATCAGCAGGAGTCCAGCGAGGAATTTAAGAAGCATATGGAAAAGGTGCGTGCCGTTCTCAAGGCCGCCGAGCGCGATATTGAAAAAGGAGAGATCTCCAAGGACTTTATAGACACCTTTATTGATAAGATTTTCGTCACACCTCTTGAGGACAAAACCATGGAGCTTCGCATCAAAATTTTCACCGGAGAAACCACCGAAAGATACCTCAAAAAACTCAAAGGTCGTGCTTGTATCATTACTCCCCCATCTGACCGAACCGCAGAAAATGCCGAAAACGGGTCCAAAACGGGTGATTTTGATACAAAAACGGGGGTATCCGACCCTAAAAATCGTACGGGTCACACGATTAAGAAAATGATCGAGAAGTACGAGAACGACCTGAAGTCTCAGGGCTAACAGTATTCCCACTCTTCGCAAAAAATCGCCTCTACGGAGGCGATTTTTTGCATTTTGAGAAAATCCGGCGAATGACTTGCAATCGTGCAAAAAATGTGTTATAATAAAGGATAACTATCAATATGGGAGGAAATATGGATAAATCCCTTCAAATCATATCCGATACGACGCTGACCGCTGCGGAGCAGACCGAAAACACACCCGTTCTGATCCGTTCTCTGCGGATCGCTTACGATTATTCCTATAACCGGGAGATCCTCTTCGTCCGAGGCACCAACCGATGCAACAAAACCATCCGCTCCCTGTACTTTGATCTTGCTTGTGCCGACGACGCGGGCGACAGTCTGGGCGTTGCAGAGGGCGCCTGTATCCGCAATCTGGAGCTGACGCCCCGAGCCGATCTCGACGACGGCACCGCCCCCGTGGTAATCCCCTTCGCAGGCACCTGCAGCGTTATTCTGACGTTGAAAAAAGCGGTCTTTACCGACGGCTCGGTTTGGCGGGAGGGCGACGCGCCCGTGCCGTGCTCCACGGAGAGCGATGACGCTCCCATCGATATTGCCCCAGTTGATACCGATGCATCTGCAGGATCGCCGACCGATGCAGCCACGTCCGCTCCCTTGGAACAGATCGCCGAGCCTCAGCCTCCGCAGATCCCGAACGAGTGGCTGAATCCTCCCGCTACCGTGGAGGGTTACCGCGCCGCCGCTGAGGGGCTGGCCTCTTTGGGCAAGGGCGGAAAGCCCTATCTGGTGGCTAAATTCACCGCGCTGGCCGACAAGTTGGAGAAAGAAGCGGCAGACGCCGCCCGCAAGGCCGCAGAAGCAGAGCGCGCAGCCAAGCTGGACGCCGATTACCGCGATCTGCTCTCCCGAAAGGGCGAAACTGCCGAGGACTACGACGCGCTGGCAGCCGCATGGGCGCAGCTGGGTGGCTACAAAGACTCCGCCCGACGCGCAGACGAGGCGAAAAAGAAGGCGCACTCCATCCGCACCTCCGAAAAGCGGCTCGCCGCCAAACGCGCAGAGGAAGCCAAGCAAGCAGCCGCTGCTGCGGCAGCCAAGCGCAGGCGGATCTTCAAGTGGATCGGCACCGTGACCGGCTCTGCGCTTGCCGTTGCCGCCATCCTGACCCTGATCTTCGCCGTGGTAATCCCTGCAGGACGGCAGGCGGATTACGAGAGCGCCGAGGCCTATTTGGATGCTTTGTTCTTTGACGCCCGCCGCTATGAC
>CAZFJJ010000135.1:0-5684 GCA_964519075.1 uncultured Lachnospiraceae bacterium | reverse complement strand
CCCGCAAGGGATTTATTTCGTTGAAAAAACGACAGGTCGAAACCTGTCGTTTTTTTGGTGGAAACGGAGGGGCTCGAACCCGCGACCTCACGGATGTGAACCGTGCGCTCTAACCAGCTGAGCTACGCTTCCGAAGATTACTTTATTATTGTAGCACAAACGCGTCGCTTTGTCAATGCTTTTTCGCAAAAATCATACATATTTTCGTATCTGTGCTGCCGCACGCACCTTTTTCGCCCGAGCAGACGGCGCCGTTCAAAAAACATCAACGCCCTATTGACAAACGATTCAAACCGCGGTACAATGTAATTGCAAAATACTCTTAATTCCATAGGGGGTATAATTGAAAAGAGCACTGATCATTTCCATTTTATTGACGCTGTGCCTGCTGTTTAGCGGGTGTATGCAGGTAATGGTGATTCCCGATAACGATTCCATCGGCAATTCCAAAACCTTCGAGTGCGACGGCATCAAGCTTCAGCTCACCGACAGCTTCGTGGAAGAGGAGAGCCTGCGCGGATTCGATGCCTACTACGTTGCCGACTTTGCAGGCGTAATGGTTCTCATTGAAGAGTTCACATTGGAGGAAGGGCTCTCCGAGCGAACGCTTGAGCAATACGTCAAGAACGTCATTGCCAACAACGGTCACACCGACGTTGAGCCCCAATACAAAGACGAACTGTGGTATTACATCAAAGATACCGACAGCATCCGCTACTATTCCTTCAGCTATAAGGGCTCAGACGCCTTTTACGTCGTACAATACTCCTGCTTCCTGTCCGACGCAGATAAACTGGAAGACACCATTTTCCTCTGGGCGCATGCAGTTGTGGTAGAATAAGCGATACCAAAACCGAAGCGCATTTTGAAAAAGCACCCGAAAGGGTGCTTTTTCGGTCAATCACGAAAACTTATTGCACAGCCGCAGATTATCGGCGATCATAGCAATAAACTCCGAATTGGTGGGCTTTCCTCTGCTGTTCTGGATGGTATACCCAAAATAGGCGTTGAGGGTGTCCACGTCGCCCCTGTCCCAGGCAACCTCGATGGCGTGGCGGATGGCACGCTCCACCCGCGAAGAGGTGGTCTGGTACTGCTTAGCCACCGAGGGATAGAGGATCTTGGTCACCGAATTGATCACCTCGTTGTCCTCGATGGTCATGAGGATCGCCGTCCGCAGATACTGGTAGCCCTTGATGTGGGCGGGGACGCCGATCTGATGGATCACCTTGGTCACCTGGGACTCCAGATCGCTCCCAACGGTAGGCGCCGCCGTTTTGTTGCCGATCATCTTGTCCGACCGCTTGGCCATCAGCCGCATGATCCGCTCGGACAGGCTGTTGTAGTCCAAGGGCTTCAGCATACAGTACTCCGCGCCTGCCTCGGTAGCCTCATAGAACATATTCTGGTTGTTGGCAATGGACAGCACGATAAAGGAGGGCGCTGCTTCGCCAAGTCCCATGGAGCGCACGCCCCGCATCACCTGAATGCAGTCCAGCTTCGGCAGCCAGATGTCGATGAGCACGATGTCGGGACGCTCGTTGGCGATGCGGGTCAGGGCTTCGTCGCCGCCCGACGCCTCCGAAAAGTCTCTGTATCCCATTGCGTACAGCTTTGTCTTGCATTGATTCACGAAATCCGCGTTTTCGTCTGCGATCAGTATTTTCACCTTTGATTCCATTCTTTTCATCACTCCTGCTAATTGATTTGACATCCATATTTTACCATATATTACCACTTTATGCAATAGTTTTGCCAAAATTTCCCATCGTCGAAATCAACAAATTTTTACCGTCAGATTTGTACAGATTGCGAATAACCGCTGCAAAAACATCGGGAACTCCTTGGAGTCCCCGATTTTGCGTTTATTTGAGTCCGGCAGATTCCTTCAGATAGTCGGCCTCTGCCTTGGTCAGATAGCGCCACTTGCCTCTGGGAATATCCAACTCCAGATCGCCGATGGCGATTCTGCGCAGGCGGCGGACAACCAGCCCCACCTGCTCGCACATCTTGCGGATCTGACGGTTACGCCCCTCGTAGAGGATCATGGCAATGGTGGTGGCATCCTCGCTCTCGCGGACGATGGCGCACTCCACCGGCTGGATCTTGTAGCCGTCCAGCTCCATGGGCTCGCCCAGCTTGGTGAGCTGCGCGCGACTGACCTGTCCCTCCACGCGGACGTGGTAGATCTTGGGGATGTGATGACGGGGATGGGTCAGGGCGTTGGCCAGCTCGCCGTCGCTGGTGAACAGCAGCAGACCTTCCGAGTCCATATCCAGCCGTCCCACGGGATAGACCCGCTGATCTACACCGGTGACCAGCTCTGCCACCGTCTTTCTGCCCTTTTCGTCGCTCATGGTGGTGACGTAGCCCGCGGGCTTGTGAAGCATCACATAGCAGGGGTGTGCGTTGCGCTTTTTCACCACTGGTCTGCCGCGGTAGGTAACTTTGTCCCGGTCGGGACGGATCTTCTGTCCGATCTCAGCGTTCACGCCGTTGATCTTCACGTCGCCCTCTTCGATGGCGCGCTCGGCCGCACGTCGGGAGCAGATCCCGCAGTCGGCAAGGTATTTTTGTATTCTCAGTTCTTCCATAATCTAATCCTATTTGGGGCACTGCCCATATCCTTCAAGTTTTCACAGGAAGATATCTCTCCTTCGTCGAGATTTCGATCTGAGAAGGGGATAGAGAGTTCGCCTCCGGCGAACTCTCGTAGTTCTGCGTAGCAGAACTACGAACCATACACTCAGACGCCGAAGTTTTCTTCTCTCCTTCTCAGACTCTTCCCCTCATTATCCTTGGCCAAGGCACTGCTAACATTATAAATAACTCATTCAAACAATCCCGCCAACCATCGACCGATGGCGGCGAAGAAATCGCAGATCTTCTGCCAGATGCCCTTTTTATAGACTACAGCAGTCACGTCGGACTCGGCGTACAGCGGCACGCTGACCGCTTCCCTGCCGTTGACCGTCACCACGACTCGCCCGACGATCTCGCCGGCACGTAGCTCGCCCCAAAGAAAACGAGGGAGTTCAACGCGCACCTCGGGAGAGCTTCCTTCGGGGAGGATCAGCGTCAGCGCGTCGGAGCCAGCACAGACCACGGTTGCAGGATCGCCGCCCACCACGGGAAGGGTATAGCGCAGATCCACCGCCTCGGCCACCGTCACGGTTCCACAGAGCGAAAACCCATAGTCCAGCATCGTTCGATGATCCCGCCAATCGTCGGGCGCGTTCAACGTTACCGCCACCAGCGTGATGCCGTCCCGCCGCGCCGCACTGACCAGACAGCGTCCGCACCGTTTAGTGTAACCGGTCTTGACGCCGATGCATCCCTCGTACTCGCGCAGTAGTCGGTTGTGGTTGATAAACAGCCGCACACTGTCGCCCTCGGCGTTGACGGATGCCGAATAGCGCACAGTGGAGACGATCTCGGCAAAGGTCTCGTTTTCCAGCGCGGCCAAGGTCAGCGTTGCCAGATCCCGCGCGGTGGTGTAATGCTCCTCGGCGTCCAGACCGTGGGGATTTATGAAATGGGTATCGCTAAGTCCCAGCTCTGCCACCTTGCGGTTCATCCGATCAGCGAACGCATCCACGCTGCCGTCAACGGCAATGGCGATGGCAACCGCCGCGTCGTTGGCACTCTCCAGCATCAGGGCGTATAGGAGCGTTAGAAGCGACATCTCTTCACCTGCGATCAGATAGGCGGAGGAGCCCTCCACCCCCACCGCAGCGGCGGGAATCTTCACCGTCCGCCCCACGTCCCCTGATTCGATGGCCACCAGAGCGGTCATGATCTTGGTAGTAGACGCCATCGGCAGCCGCTCGTCGGCGTTTTGGGCGTAGAGCACCTGCCCGTACTGATCCATCAGAACGGCGGCACGGGCGGAAACCGACAGAAACGTCTCTCCACGGTCGGCGGCAAACGCGCCGACTCCACCCGCAAGCCAAACGGCAAACAGCAGACAAATACTGCAAATCTTCAGAAAAAAGCGCACGAACTCCTCTCCCTTCGTCATAGCCTATGCGAAGAGAGGGGAGATTAGAACGGAGATGTGTCTGACTTATTCAGCCGCTTCAGGAGCGGTCTCAGTCGCCTGCTCCTGGGCAGACTCGTCCTTCTTCTTCTGAGGGATCATCGCCTTGATCTTGGCCAACAGCTCGGGGGAGCGCTCCAGGAAGGCGATGATGGTATCCACCTTATCGGGAGCGGGCGCCACGTGGGGAGTGGCGGTCACAGGCAGAAACTCGGTGGAGCCGTCCGCCTTGGTAACCAAAAAGCCCACGGGATTGAGGGTAACGCCTGTGCCGCCGCCGCCGCCGAAGGACGATGCACCGGAATTGGCAGGGTTATGCTTGCCGTAATAGTCCACGCCACCCGAGGCGTAGCCCAGGGAGACCTTGGAAACGGGGATGATCACCGTCCCGCCGGCAGTGGTGATGGGCTCACCCACCACGGTATTCACGTCAATGATCTGCTTGATGTTGCCCAGAGACGTATCAATGATCTTGTTCAGCTTACTTTCGTTCATATTTCAAATCCTCCAATTGAGTATCCAAATTTATGCTCAGCCCGCAGGCGAGTCTGTCGATTGGGTGTCGGTGATCTTCAGTGCCGCTGACGGCTCGTCGCCGTCGGTCATCTTTTTCAGCATCCGCTTGACGGCACCGATACCTGCGGCAAATACCATGGCAAAGACGTGCCATACCCGCAGACGGAACACGAGGTGCAGATCCATGGTCAGTTTGTCCGACAAAAAGTCTGCCGTGACCGCGATCTGATCGGGCTTTTTCACCTCAAAATTGGTGATCGCCGCCAGCGCGTGACAAAGATAGGTAACGAACTGCACCACGATGCCGTACAGAATGGCGGTGGATGCGGCGTCTTCGCTTGCCACGGCGATCTTCAGCCGCACCGCTTCGATCCGAAAATGCTTGCCGAAGGATCTGAACAGTCCCTTGAGGGCATCCAGCCCCACCAGCACCAGCTCCATGATCTCGGCCGGCTCTTTTTTCTTCTTTTCCTTCTTCTTTTTGCCGTCGGGAGGCGGAAGTCCCTTTTGGGCGGCTTCCTTGGCGGCCTTCTGTTCCGCCTTTTTCCGCTCCTTCTCGGCTTGCTTTTTCACCTTCTTGGCTTCCTGCTTCAAACGGAGCTTTTCGTCCTTTGCAAGACGTTTTCTGTATTTTTTCGGAGTAAAATCCGACAGCTTCGGAGGCTTTTTCTCTTTCGGTGTGATGCGGAAGGTCATGCCCAGCACCTTCACCGCAACCTTAACGCCGGTGTTATACTCCACCTCGACGCTGGCGCGGATCATGCCGATCAGCCAGAAAAGCAGCAAAATACAGCCGAATATGATCCATCCGTTCAAACCGATTCACCTCCTGTTTCGTATTTATCACTTACAACGCGTCAGGCTGACTTAAATTCCCTCCAGCTGAAGGGGCGTTTGCTGCGGGGTATCGCTCATGGCGGGCAGCTCGTCCAGCGAGGACAGCCCGAAGACCCGCAGGAAATCGGCGGTCGTGCCGTAGAGATTGGGCTTACCCGGCACGTCCAGCCTCCCCACCGTCTCGATCAGCGACTTCTCTGCCAGCACGCCCAGCGCGTAGGAGGAGTCCACTCCGCGGATCTGTTCGATAACCGCCTTGGTCACCGGCTGATTGTAGGCGATGATGGCAAGC
>CAZFJJ010000134.1:4791-5687 GCA_964519075.1 uncultured Lachnospiraceae bacterium | reverse complement strand
CGAGAGCGACCAGCGTATCCATATTGGGCGCGCGGTGCAGGACTCCCTTAACTCCGCTGATAAAATATTTCTGATTGATGACCATCACAGCGGCGGTGAGCAGAAGCTGTGCGATACCGACCGAAACGGGATCGCTTGCCAAAAAGTCGGGGAGCGGCCACCCCCACATAGTGTGCCCCATGGAGAGGTACATCAGCGGGATCAGCAGGATCAGAGAGGCGATCAGTCTGCGCAGAAGGAGAGGGGATTCCCGATCCTTGAGTCCGTCCTCTTCGGCGGGGGCAGAGTCGATATTATTCCCTTTTACCGATGCACCGTAGCCTGCCGCCTCCACGGCGGCGATGACTGCATCGGGAGTGGCACTTCCCTCCACGCCCATGGATGCGGTGAGCAGGTTCACCGAGCAGGCGGTGACGCCCTCCAGATTAGTGACCGCCTTTTCCACGCGGGCAGAGCAGGCGGCGCAGCTCATGCCGGTTACGTTGTATTGTTTCATCGATTCACCTTATTTCATCAGTTTTTGCAGAGTCGCCACCAGCTCGTCCACCGTCTCGTCCTTGCCGGCCTTGATATCCTCGGCAACGCAGGTCTTGATGTGATTTGCCAACAGTTCGCGCGTGAATGCATTGAGGGCAGCGTTCACCGCGGCGACTTGGGTGAGGATGTCGGTGCAGTAGGCATCCTTCTCCACCATTCCGCGGATGCCGCGGATCTGTCCCTCGATGCGGGACAGGCGGTTTTGGAGAGAGCGAAGCTCCTCCGCACTGCGTTCTTTGGTTTTATGGGTACAGCAGCAGGTCATTTCTTCCATATCGTACTCCTGAGAATTGTATACCCCTCGGGGGTATTTTTATTATATACCATACGGGGGCGTTTGTCAAGAGGGGGGGCGAAAA
>CAZFJJ010000134.1:0-4781 GCA_964519075.1 uncultured Lachnospiraceae bacterium | reverse complement strand
CCCCCCCTACGGCCCCGACCCCCCACCCGGGCCGCGAAAAAAATACCGAAGAGACGGGGGCTCTTCGGTATTTTTTCAGTTATCTTTCTTGCGTGGCTTCGTGAAGAAGTTCAGCGCAGCAATGGTCAGGACGATGATGCCGGTGACGATGAAGATGCCCAGCATACCCAGACCCATAGTGGGCAGGGATTTGAGAAAAGCGTCGGTATCGAACTTGAAGGCAAAATCAGCAAGCATAGGAAACATATTCGTGATCTCCTTTCTTTACGCAAAGAAGCTGAGGATCAGACCGCCGGCAATGACCGATGCGATCTGTCCGGATACGTTGACGCCGATGTAGTGCATAAGAAGGAAGTTCTGATTGTCCTCGGCAAGTCCCATTTTGTGCACCACGCGGGCAGACATGGGGAATGCGGAGATACCCGCCGCACCGATCATGGGGTTGATCTTCTTCTTGGAGAAGAGGTTGAGCAGCTTTGCAAACAGCACGCCGCCTGCGGTGTCCACGATGAAAGCGACAAGACCCAGACCCAGGATTAGCAGAGTATTCAGCGTCAGGAACTGCTCTGCCTGCATCTGGAAAGCAACCGTGATGCCCAGGAAGATGGTGATCAGATTTGCCAGCACCTTCTGCGCAGTCTCGGACAGGCTGTCCAAAACGCCGCACTCGCGGATCAGGTTACCGAACATTAAAAAGCCGATGAGGGCGACCGATTTGGGCGAGAAAATACCGGTAATAACGGTAATCAGGATCGGGAACAGAATGCGGGTTGTCTTGGAGACGCTCTTCTGCTCGTAGGGCATACGGATCAGACGCTCCTTCTTGGTGGTCAGCAGCTTGATCACGGGAGGCTGGACGATGGGTACCAGCGCCATGTATGAGTAGGCCGCCACCATGATAGCCCCTAAATATTGGCTGTTCAGCGTATTGGCAACGAAAATAGAAGTGGGACCGTCTGCCGCACCGATGATCGCGATGGACGCCGCGTCGTTTTCGGCAAAGCCGAAGAGAGACGCCATGCTGAGGGTGAAGAAGATGCCGAACTGCGCCGCCGCACCGAAGATCAAGAGCTTAGGATTGGTCAGCAGAGGGCCAAAATCGATCATCGCACCGATGCCGATGAACAATAGCAGGGGGAACAGCTCGTTGGCAATTCCCATGTTGAACAGTTCCTCGATAATGCCCGGCTCGTATTTGATGCCTTCCGCACCCGCTTCCAGCAGTGCCTTGCCGGTCTCTACATCGACCGGTTCACCGTTGAGAAAGTAACGATCCACTACGCCCGACAGAGGCAGGTTGACCAGGATCGCGCCGAAGCCCATGGGGAGCAGCAGCGTAGGCTCCATGTTTTTCTTGATGGCAAGGAGGATCAGTAGACCGCCGATCGCCCACATCACAACCTGTTGCCACTGAACGTTCAGCAGATTTTCGAAAAGTGCTTCCATTTTTACAATTCCTTTCGTTTTGGAGCAGGGCATAAATAAAAAGACCGTTATCACAGCGCACCGCACGGGTTCCCGTGATAAAAGTCTTGTTTCAACCGTTCGGTCTGGATGATCCGGGCTTTTGACCGTACTGACGAATCACCCGCAAAAAGCGGACTTTTTGCAAACTACTCCCTTTTATGTAAACTATTATAAACCGCTTTTCCGAAAAAGTCAATAAGCTGCCCACATTTTTTCGTCAAAATTCCGCACGGTCTTTCATTTGCAAACATTGTTGTTTTGCACAATTCCCGACCACACTAAATGTGCAATTTGCACACGACCGCCACAAAAATTTGATTCAAAACCGATTTGATGAAATATTTTGTAAAAAAAGTACAAAAAACACGCAAAAACCTATTGCATTTTTTGAAATCTTTTTGTATAATAGATGCATCGGGATTTTTACGACACGGTTTGCTGCGTAAAATCCAAACAAATCCCATTATGGAAGGAAATGATTCCCATGAAAGCATTTATCACAGACAACATTCGTAACGTCGTACTGCTGGGTCACACCGACAGCGGCAAAACCACTCTCGCCGAGGCTATGGCATACGGTGCAGGCCTGATCGATAAGATCGGCAACGTCAGCTCCGGTAATACCATCAGTGACTGTGACAAGGAAGAGATCAAGAACCAGTTCTCTATTTCCGCCTCCGTGATCCCCGTGGTTTGGAATGATGTCAAGATCAATATTATCGACGCCCCCGGCTACCCCGATTTCATCGGCGAGACCCAGGAAGCTGTTTCCGCAGCCGACGCTGCCATTATCGTTGTCAACGGCAAAGACGGCGTACAGAACGGCACCAAGACCGCTTGGGAGCTCTGCGACAAATATAATCTGCCCCGTATGATCTTCGTCTCCAACATGGACGACGACAACGCTTCCTTCCGTCAGATCGTTCTGGATCTGGAAGCACTGTACGGCAAGAAGATCGCTCCCTTCTACCAGCCTATGCGTGAAGGCGGCAAGTTCGTGGGTTACATCAACGTTCGCCGTATGGGCGGCCGTCGCTTCTCCGAGTTCGGCAAGCACGTGGAGTGCGACATCCCCGATTACAGCATGGAAAACCTGGAGATCTACCGCGAGGCGTTCATGGAAGCAGTTGCAGAGACCTCCGAGGATTATATGGAGCGCTACTTCGAGGGCGACACCTTCACCGACGCCGAGCTGTCCGCTGCAATGCGTACCAACGTCCGTTCGCTGAAGATCGTTCCCGTTTCCATGGGTGCCGCTCCCGAATACAAGAACATCCATAATCTGCTGAACGATATCGTGCTCTTCTTCCCCGCTCCCAACGAGCGCACCTGCGCAGGTATCAACCAAAAGACCAACGCCATCTTCGAGGGCAATTACGACTTCTCCATGCCCAAGTCTGCGTACGTCTTCAAGACCATCGCAGATCCCTACATCGGTAAGTTCTCCATGATCAAGGTCTCCTCCGGCGTTCTGAAGGCAGGCGACCTGCTGTACAACGCAATGAAGGATACCGACGAAAAGGCAAGCAAGCTCTACACCATCTGCGGCAACAAGACAACCGAGGTTGAAGAGCTCCACGCAGGCGACATCGGCGTGCTCAGCAAGCTGACCTCCGTTTCCACCGGCGACACCCTGTCCACCCGTGCAACTCCCGTCGTTTACGGTAAGACCGCAATCGCCAAGCCCTACGCCTTCACCCGTTACACCGTTCCCAACAAGAACGAGGCGGACAAGGCCGTACAGGCGATCCAGAGAATGGCTGAGGAAGATCCCACCATCCGTTTGGTCAACGATGCACAGAACCGTCAGACCCTGCTCTACGGTATCAGCGAACAGCATCTGGCAATCGTAGCTTCCAAGCTGCTGTCCAAGTATAAGATCGAGATCCAGTACTCCGAGCCTAAGACCGCTTACCGCGAGACCATCCTGGGCAAGACCGACACCGAGTTCAAGTACAAGAAGCAGTCGGGCGGTCACGGTCAGTACGGTCACGTTAAGATGCGCTTCTCTCCCTCCGGTGATCTGGATACGCCCTACGTATTCGAGGAAGAGGTCGTGGGCGGTACCGTTCCCAAGAATTACTTCCCCGCTATCGAAAAGGGTATCGAGGATTCGGTTGGCGCAGGTCCTCTGGCCGGTTATCCCGTCGTCGGTGTGAAGGTAGTTCTGTACGACGGCTCCTACCACCCCGTTGACTCCTCCGAGGCAGCCTTCAAGATCGCAGCCTCCCAAGCCTTCAAGAAGGGTGTTCTGGACGCGAAGCCTGTTCTGCTGGAGCCCATCGCGACCCTGACCATCGTCGTTCCCGAGAACAACACCGGTAGCGTCATCGGCGACCTGAACAAGCGCCGCGCAAGAGTGCTGGGTCTGGACGCCGCCGGTAATGGCAAGCAGCAGATCGACGCCGAGATCCCCATGGCTGCACTCTACGGCTACTCCGCTACTCTGAACTCCCTGACCGCTTCCGCAGGCACCTACTCCTACGAGTTCGCTCGTTACGAGCAGGCTCCTCAGAACGTGCAGGAGGCACAGATCCAGAAGTACCAGAGCGGTGCCGAGGAATAATTCAAATCACATTCTTTGAGGGCTTTGCAAAAAGCCCTCAAATTTTTTCCGAATCATTATATCAGACAACACGATACCGTGCGGACGATTTGGTGTTTGCTATTGACAATCGGGGGAAAATGCGTTACAATATCGGTAATTGATAGAAACGAAGGTTATACTTCATGAAACGCACTTTTTTTGCAAAATCGTCCCGGGCGCTGATCCCGACAATCTTTGCCCTTGCCTGGCCGACTATGCTGGAGCAGCTGATGCAGACCGCCGTCCAATATATCGACACGGCAATGGTAGGCACGCTGGGCACCGACGCAACCGCCGCAGTGGGCGCGACCACCACCGTCAACTGGCTGATCGGCAGCACCGTATCCGCCGTTGGCGTAGGATTTTTGGCATATATTGCCCAGGCCATGGGTGCCGGGCGGGAGAAGGACGTGCGCAGAGCGTCCGCACAGTCCTGTCTGGCGGTGTTAGCGGTAGGCATCCTCTTTACCGCCCTTCCCCTCCTACTCAGCCCCTACGTACCCGCCTGGATGCAGGTGGATCCCGCCGTCCGCGCGGATGCTTCTGCTTATTTCTTTATCCTCTACACGCCTATGCTGGCACGCACCGCCATCATCATTTTCGGCACCATCCTGCGAGCGGCGGGGGACACGAAAACGCCGATGCGCGTAGGAATCTGGGTGAACGTGATCAACGTGATCCTGAACTTTCTGCTGATCTATCCCACCCGAACGGCGGAAACACAAAG
>CAZFJJ010000133.1:0-5712 GCA_964519075.1 uncultured Lachnospiraceae bacterium | reverse complement strand
GCCGTAAGGCAAAATATTTCACTGTAAACGATAGTTCAAACATATCGCATACGAACATCTATTATATTCTACCTTTCCAAACCAACCTGCGAAAGTAGGTCGTTTTTTCATGATTCAATAAGATTTCTTCCCGTAATTCGGTTCAATCAGGAGTTCTCCCATATGACAACCCGCGAAATCATCGGCTCCAACAGCCATCCTATCTTTACCAAGACCCGCATCGCCTGCCGCGGCATCGTCGTCCGCGACGGGATGCTCCTCCTCTCCCGAGAGACCGTCACCGATTGGTGGCTGATCCCCGGCGGTGGGCTGGAAGCAGGTGAGACCGCCGAAGAATGCTGCATCCGCGAGGTCAGGGAAGAAACCGGCTACACCGTCCGCCCCGTCACCCACTTCCTGACCCTGCACGAGTATTACGAAGAATGGCGTTATTCCAGCCACTACTTCATCTGCGAAGTGCAGAGCGAGGGCAAGCCAACCCTCACCGAGCAGGAGCAACTGCGCGGTCTCATCCCCGAATGGATCAAGCTCGAAGATGCGCTCGCTATCTTCGAAAGACACCATGATTACGCATCAACCGATGAGGAAAAACGCGGCTCTTATCTGCGGGAATTTACCGCACTTTGCGAATATTGGGGTTTGAAGTGAGATAAACCGCGCATCGCGCCCTCGGCTACTTGACAGCCGAGGGCGTTTGTGTTATACTGACTACATGAAATCATTTCCGACAGGATGGTGGCAAATATGCAAAATCCTTCTATTTCGTACGAAAAATCGCTCCCCGTCAAATATACCGTAGACGTATTCGTCGCAGGCGGCGGACCGGCAGGTATAGCGGCAGCCATTGCCGCCGCAAGACAAGGGCGGCACGTCTACCTTGCCGAAGCAGGCGGTTCATTCGGCGGCTCCGGAACGATCGGTCTCGTTCCCTCCTTCGCCCAGTTCACCGACGGCGAGCATTTTCTTGCCGACGGCATCGGCAGGGAAGTTTACGAAAAGCTCTACGGTCATCCCGCCCGAGAGCAGGAGCGAGGCTTCAAGCCCTTCTCGGTGGAACGGCTCAAGGACGTTTACGACGAGATGGCAACTGAGTCGGGCGTGCAGTTTACCTTCTTTACCCGTCTCGTGGACGTCATTACCACCGACGGACGTGTGGATGCGGTAATCCTTTCCTCCAAAAGCGGACTATTTGCCGTCAAAGCCGCCGTGTACGTCGACTGTACCGGTGACGCCGATCTGGTGGAATGGGCGGGCAGTGAGACGGTCTACGGAGACGAAAACGGCATTGCCATGCCCGCCACTCTTTGCTCCCTTTGGGCGAACATTGACTATAAACGCATCGATCAGCACCCTACCAGCCGCTTGGACGAAGCCTTTCGCGACGGCGTGTTTACGAAAGAAGATCGTCACATCCCCGGAATTCAGTGGACAGCCCCCAAGAAGGGCATCGGCGGCGGCAACATCGGTCATATTTACGAGGTGGACGCCAGAGACGAGCGCTCGCTCACCGACGCGATGCTGGAGGGACGCCGCACCGTGCGTGAATTTGAGCGATATTACTGCGAATATCTCCACGGCTACGAGGAGATGCACCTCTGCTATACCGCCGATCTATTGGGCATCCGCGAATCCCGCCGCATCGTGGGCGACTACATCCTCACGGGCGCAGATTTCATCGCCAGAGCGTCCTTTGACGATGAGATAGGCCGATACGCCTACCCCGTGGATATTCACGCGATGAAGCCCGATAACGCCTCCTTCGCCGCCTTTGAGAAGGAGTATCGCACCCTTCGCTACGGCGTGGGCGAATCCTACGGTATACCGTACCGTGCACTAATTCCCAAGGGATTGACCAACGTCCTCACCGCAGGCAGATGTGTCTCCACCGACCGACAGATGCAGGCGTCCATCCGCGTCATGCCGGGATGCTTCATCACAGGACAGGCCGCAGGCGTTGCCGCCGCTATAGCGGTCGAGCAGGGCGGAGATGTGCGTGCGGTTACAACTGACGCGTTACAAGCCAAGCTCCGCCAAATGGGAGCATATATTCCAAGTGCCTAACGAAAGAAAACTCCGACTCAAATGAGCCGGAGTTTTGATTTAATCATAATATTTGCTTCGTCTCTTCCAGACGACCGCGTGGCGGACGATCAATACCGCGATCACCACGATTACCAGTATGCAGAGAACGTAGACCGTAATTCCGATGGAATCGCTCAGCTTTACGTCCTCCCAAAGTCCGTTGACCATGTTCAGCGTGTCACGATCAAGATTCCTGAAGCAGAATTTATCGTACTCGGTGTAGAAGTCAAAATCCTCCGGATACAGAATATCCATCGCATCCTCGTGGATGGAGTTCATATACTCCGCATACTCGGGATCGTTGTAGACCAGGGAGTTGGGGGAGGCGTAATAGGTACACTCGGCGTTGGCGATGGCCGCATCACGGGAGAGCATGAAGTTGATGAAGATCTCAGCAGCTTCCTTGTTCTGACACCCCTTGGGAACGCACATTGCATCCACGAAGAGGTTGGAGCCTTCTTCGGGATAGTAGAAGCGAAGCGCGTCGTTGTCCTCGTACATATAGAGGTAATCACCGGCATAGTAAGCCGAGATGGCGGCGTCGCCGTTCATCATCTCACCGAAGACCTCGTCCATTACGAAGGATTTGAGGATCGGCTTTTGATTGATCAGCTCTTCCTTAGCCTTATTCCAATCCTCTTCGTCGGTGGTATTGACGTTGAGCCCCAGCTTGTACATCGCAGTCCCGAATGCGTCGCGAGAGTTATTGAATTGGAGGATCTTACCGGTGTAATGGTCGTTCCACATCAGATCCCAAGTGCCGGTAACGTCCTCTTCAGCTACCATTTCGGAGTTGTAGAGGATACCGACTCTGCCGTAGGTGTAGGGAACGGTGTATTCGTTAGTGGGATCGTAATACAACCCTTTGAATGCATCGTCGATGTACTGATAGTTGGGAATGTTCTGGAAATTGAGCTTTTCCAGCAGATCTTCGCTGATCAGGCGGGCAATCATATAATCAGAAGGAATGATCACGTCGTAGCCCGAAACGCCGTTCTTGATCTTGGCGTAGAGGCTTTCGTTGCTGTCAAACTCGGAATAGTTGATCTTGATGGACTTTCCGTAGGTCTCTTCGTAATACTTCTCAAATTCCTTCAGAACGTCGTAAGACTCCCCGTCGTCGTAGGAGAGATACTCGCCCCAATTGTAGATATTCAGCGTCACTTCATCCGCAGCTACGGGCAGGGAAGGCAGTGCCGTCAAAAGCAGAACGGGCAGTAGGAACAGAGTCCAAAAACGTACGCAGCGTTTCATCTCTTGCCCTCCTTCTCTCTCTTGCGAGACCTCTTGACCTTAGCAGGCTTGCCGGAGCTCTCCCCTTTGGCAGAGATGATATTGGAAACGATCAACAGGATCAGCACCGCAATCGTCATGATACTGGAGAGCGCATAGATGTTGGGCTTAAAGGGCTTTTTCACCAACGAGTAAATGTACGTGGGGAAGGTCTTGAAGGATGCTCCCGTGGTGAAATAACTGATGACGAAATCGTCCAGCGAGAGCGTAAACGCCATAATCATGCCCGAGATGATACCGGGAAGAATGGCAGGTAGCTCTACCTTCAAAAACGCCTGCATAGGCGTACAGCCAAGATCCAGCGCCGCCTCGGTGAGGTTGGGATCCAGCTGGCGTAGTTTGGGCATGACCGAGAGGATCACGTAGGGAAGGCTGAAGGTGATGTGAGCGATCAGAATCGTCCCAAAGCCGAGAATGTTGGCATTAATGAGCGTACCGACCGTGATGAACAGCAGCATCATAGAGATACCGGTCACGATGTCGGGGTTCATCATAGGGATGTTGGTCACCTGCATAGTCGCATTCTTGATCCACTTGCATTTCATATGAAAAATGCCGATCGCGGCCGCAGTACCAATAATGGTAGAGATCACGGCAGAAAGCGCAGCCAATACCAGAGAGTTGATCAGGGTATCAACCGCCTCGCCACCGTTAAAGATGCTCTTGTACCATTGGAAAGAAAAACCGCTAAAGGAAAAAATGCTATCGGTGGAATTGAACGAGAAAAGGATCATGACCGCAACGGGAGCGTAAAGGATCAGAAAGCACAGAACGGTGTAGATATTGGATATCTTCTTCATACGACCACACCTCCGTCGTCATCCGAGTATTTATTCATAATACTCATACTGATTATGATGAGGATCATCAGCACCAGAGAAAGAGCAGAGCCTACGTTGTAGTTGTCGGCTTCCTTGAACTGCCGCTCGATGGTATCGCCGATCAGCGAGAAGGTGCGACCGCCCATCGCGTCCGATATGTAGAAGGTACTGATGGAGGGAACGAACACCATAGTCACGCCCGACATGATACCCGAGAAGGACAGGGGAAATACCACCTTCGTCATCGTCTGGAAGCGGTTGCAGCCAAGATCGGCCGCTGCAGTCAGCAAGTTCTGATCCATCTTGGATATGACTGTGTAGATAGGCAGGATCATATAGGGCAGATAGTTATACACCATCGCAAAGATGACCGCACCTGAGGTGTTCAGCAGCTTCAGCGGTTCAATGCCGAAATTGCCCAAGAAGGAGTTGATCAGACCCTGGTCGTTAAGCAGAATCTTCAAACAGTAGGTACGAATGAGGAAGTTCAGCCACATCGGAAGCATGACCAGCACGATAACGATCCGCTGAGTGCGTGGCTTCATTGAAGCGATGCGATACGCCAAAGGATAGCCGATCAGAAGGCAGATCACCGTTGCCAGGATAGAGAACATCACCGAGCGCAGGAAGATCATCAGATATTCGGGCGAGGCGATGGTACTCAGATTTGCCAGCGTAAAGCCGCCGGAGGAATCGGTGAAGGTATAGTAAATGATAAAGAGCAGAGGAATGACGATAAACAGCACGGACCAGGCGATGTGCGGCGCCGCAGCAAACCGCTGCAGGAGCGAGCGGCGCTTCACGCCTCATCCTCCTGAGCGGGATCGGACAGCTCGTCCATCTCGTCGCTGAAGCTGGAGTAATCACCGAAGGTGTCGGAATACGCAGAACGCTTCATGACCTGAATCTCGTAGGGGTCGATAGAAATGCCGATGGTATCGCCGGCGTTTACTCGGTCGGTAGACTCGATCATCCACTTGAAGCCGTCGATATCCACGATAATCTCGTAGTAATCCCCCTTGAAGGTGACCGAGGTCACCTCGCCGGTCAGCATTGCCTGATCGATGGGCACTATATCGATATCCTCGGGGCGAACCACAACGTCCACCTTTTCGTTGGGCGCAAAACCGGCGTCTTCACACTGAAAGCTGTGACCCGCAAAGGTAACCACGTAGTCGCGCGGCATCACACCGGTGACGATGTTGGATTCACCGATAAAGTCTGCAACGAACGCATTGATCGGTTCGTTATATATTTCCACGGGCGTGCCGATCTGCTGGATCCGTCCGTCCGCCATGACCACCACCTTGTCCGACATGGACAGGGCTTCTTCCTGGTCGTGGGTAACGAAGATAAAGGTGATTCCGGTTCGCTTTTGGATCTCCTTCAGCTCCTTCTGCATATCCTTACGGAGCTTGGCGTCCAGTGCGCTGAGCGGCTCGTCCAACAGGAGGGCGCGGGGCTCATTCACCAGCGCACGGGCAATCGCAACGCGCTGCTGCTGACCGCCGGACAG
>CAZFJJ010000132.1:0-5735 GCA_964519075.1 uncultured Lachnospiraceae bacterium | reverse complement strand
GGTTAAGCTGGTTCGTATGACTACCGAAACGCTTGCGGGCATTCCTTCCATCGTATACGGACTGTTTGGCTCTATATTTTTTAACGACGTGCTGGGATGGGGCTACAGTCTCCTGTCCGGCATATGCACGCTGGCGATCATGATTTTACCGTTGATTATGCGCACCACCGAAGAAGCGTTGCTTGCAGTTCCGGATACGTACAGGGAAGGCAGCTTCGGTCTAGGCGCCGGAAGATTACGAACCGTTTTCAAAATCGTTCTTCCATCTGCCGCACCGGGCGTTCTCAGTGGAGTGATTCTGTCCATTGGCAGAATCATTGGTGAAACGGCAGCGCTCATCTATACTGCGGGAACCGTAACAGGAATCGCTGAATCGGTAATGGATCCCGGGCGAACGCTTGCTATCCATATGTATGCACAGACCAACGAGGGATGGTACGAAGAGCAAGCGTTCGCGACCGCAGCGGTATTGCTGGCGCTTTCCCTGCTCATGAACGCGGCATCCGAGCTTCTGATCAAAAAATTCAATCCTAAAGTAAAGAAATGAGGGAAGATATGAGTCAACGTGATAAATTCGTCGTTCGTGATCTGAATCTATATTACGACAATTTTCAAGCATTGAAGAAGGTCAATCTTTTGCTTCCTGCAAAAGAGATCATTGCATTTATAGGTCCATCGGGATGTGGAAAGTCTACTCTGCTGAAATCACTCAATCGAATGAACGATTTGGTTGAGGGCTGCAAGATCAGCGGCGAAGTTCTTTTGGACGGTCAAAACATTTACGGGAATATGGACGTCAACGATCTTCGTAAGCGAGTGGGAATGGTATTCCAGAAGCCTAATCCTTTTCCCATGAGCATATACGACAATATTGCTTTCGGCCCTCGCACGCACGGAATTCGTTCAAAATCCAAATTAGACGAGATTGTCGAGCGTTCGCTGCGACAGGCGGCAATCTGGGAGGAATGCAAGGATCGACTGAAGAAAAGTGCGCTCGGAATGTCCGGCGGACAGCAACAGAGGCTTTGTATTGCGCGCGCACTTGCGGTAGAACCTGAGGTATTGCTGATGGACGAACCCACCAGTGCACTGGATCCTATTTCTACATCCAAAATCGAGGATCTGGTGTTGGAATTAAAGAGAGATTATACGATAATAATGGTTACGCACAATATGCAGCAGGCTGCACGCATATCCGACAAAACTGCGTTTTTCTTGCTTGGTGAGGTAGTAGAGTACGGCGAGACAGAGCAGATATTCAGTATGCCCCGAGACAATCGAACGGAAGAATACATTACGGGAAGGTTTGGTTAAAATGAGAGACAGATATAACGATGAGCTCCGTGCACTTCACGACAGCCTCATTCAAATGGGCGCACTTTGTGAAGTGGTCATTTCAGCAGCTATGAAATTACTGTTAGAAGAAGATGAGTCAATGGCGGAAAAGGTTGCGTCTGTAGATAGCGAAATTGACCGAATGGAACGGGAGATCGAGCAAAGCTGCATGAAGCTGCTCCTGCTCCAGCATCCCATGGCCAATGATCTGCGAGAGATTTCTTCTGCGCTGAAAATGATCTCCGATATGGAACGAATCGGAGATCAGGCGTCGGATATTGCGGAACTGGCACATCATATCAATCACGGTATGACCAAGACAAAGATTCATCTGAAGGAGATGGCGGTTGCAGCAATCGGTATGGTTACCGATAGTATTGACTCCTTCGTGCGCCGTGATCTGGAGCTGGCGCATCATGTAATGGCTTCTGACGACGTAGTGGATCATTATTTTAATCAGATCAAATCAGAGTTGGTTCGCTTGCTCTCCGAGGGCTCAGAGGACGGTGAATCCTGCATCGACTTGCTTATGGTTGCAAAATATCTGGAACGCATCGGAGATCACGCGGAAAATATTGCGGAGTGGGTAGAGTTTACCATTACCGGCGTGCACAAGAGCAGTGAACTGAAAATACGCGAACGTGCAGGACTTGACAATGCTTCCACGATCTGATATACTGATGAAAACGAGTTGTTACAGGGAGCACATATGATAAATTATTCCGACGTAATACAGGACATTGCAGTCCGAACCTATATAATGAAAGCGGATCAATCGCTATTAGCACTTGGGTATACAGAGCACAGCTTTGCCCACGTCACGAAGGTTTCAGAAACGGCAGGTGAACTGCTGACCGAGCTGGGCTACGACGCCCGTACCGTTGAGCTTGCCAAGATCGCAGGCTTCCTCCACGACATCGGCAACCTGGTGAACCGCATAGATCACTCTCAGTCAGGCGCGGTGATGGCGTTCCGCATCCTGGATCGGTTGCAGATGGATCCCGCCGAGATCGCAGACGTAGTCACCGCCATCGGCAATCACGACGAGGGAACCGGCGTGCCGGTCAGTGATCTTGCGGCGGCGCTGATCCTTGCCGACAAGTCGGACGTGCGTTCCACTCGCGTACGCAACGCCGATCCTACTACCTACGACATCCACGACAGAGTGAATCTGTCGGTATATTCCTCGGAGCTTACCGTTGACAAAGCCAACGGAATCATCCGCCTCGCCCTGCAAATCGACACCGAGGTCAGCGCGGTGATGGACTACTTCGAGATCTTCCTGACCCGAATGATCCTCTGTCGCAAGGCCGCCGAACGGCTGGGGCTTCGCTTTGCGCTGACCATCAACGGACAGAATCTGCTATAACAGAAAGGAGCGCAGACGCGCTCCTTTCTGTTATTTCTTCTTTTTTGCAAGAGGATTTCTCGTCATGGCCTCTTCCATTTGCTCGTTGCTGACGTGCGTGTAGATCTGCGTGGTATTGAGCTGAGCGTGACCGAGAATGTCCTTCAGCACCCGAACGTCCACGCCGCCCTCCTGATACATCAGCGTTGCCGCGGTATGGCGCAGCTTGTGGGTGGAGAGCTTGCGATTGCCCAGTCCTGCCATGTCGAGATACTTGTATACCACCGTTTGCACCATCTGCTTGCTGATCCGCGTGCCGCGGCTGCTGATAAACAGTGCGTTCTTTTCCTTGATCTCCAGCGTCGCCCGCACCTTCAGCCAATCGACGATCGCAGACTTACAAGCCTCGTTCAGATAGATCATCCGCTCTTTATTTCCTTTACCAATGACTCGCATAGATCGTAGGTCAGGATCGACATCTCCCATCGAAATGCCTACCAATTCGGAAAGACGCATTCCGCAGTTCAAAAACAGAGTGATAATGCAGTAATCCCGTTTTACGGTTTTAGATTGTGTATCTGCTTTGACCGTGTCCAGTAGCAGGATCGACTCGTCCAGCGTCAGAAACTTCGGCAGTGCCTGCCTGACCCGCGGACCTTCTACGTCGCGGGCGGGATTTTCGGACAGATAATGCTTGGTAGTGGTCAGAAACTTGTAAAAACTGCGGATCGAAGATAATTTTCTGGCTCTCGCAGCAGGTTGGTTATCCCGATCGCTTGCCTCCCAACCAACGAATTCAATAATATCGTAAGATGTGATCTGTCCGCAAAGCCTCAGATCGACCGCATCCAACGATTGCGCCTCAAACGCCTCGGACGAGACTCTTTTGTTGTGTTTTTTGCAAAGATAATACCGAAAAAACTGATCCAGGTCAAGCAAATATTGCTCTACCGTCAGCTTGCTCCGATTTTGAATTGCCAATTTATAGTTAGCAAATTCATGAAAAATAGGCGGGTATTCGCGCATGAAAAATAGATCCTTTCTATATATTTCTCAAGAATAACAGGAATACAAAAAATGTTTATTGAATTTTCTTGCTTTGTTCACAATTTGTAAGTAAAATAAGAAAAGAAAGATTTATGAGGGAAACTATGAAACAATTCTTCAAAGATAATATTTATCAATCGGTAAAAATGCTTCTCAATCAGATCGCAATGACCATGTTTTCGTTAATGCTGATTTTTGCAGTCAGCACCGTAGGCGTGAAGAACGGTGCCAGCGATTCCACCAACGATCTGCTGCTGATTGGAGTCAGCGTACTGTCGATCCTGTTCTATTTGTATCTGCTCTATTACATGACGTACGAGATGGGACAGAAGGACGGAATCCGTATTCAAGGTGGCAGAATGTCGCCTACTCCATGGAAGGGATTTTTTATCTCATTGATTGCAAACGTTCCGAATCTGTTGCTGGGACTGTTGGAATTGATCGGCAAGATTGCAATTGAAGGCGATTCGCTCTTTGCTGACGTTAGCAGATTGAATCCGTCACCGGTATGGGCAGTCAATCTGTATGACACTTGTCATACCATTGCGCGATTTATTCAGAGTATGTACACCGGACTTGGAGCAACCATTTTCCGTGGCATCGGTTTCTTTGATCTTCTGATCCCGCTGCCTGCAATGATCGTGTGTACTGTATCCTATCTGTTGGGCGTTCGCTATTGCGACGGCTTTATCAAGCGCACTCCCAAAGAGTCTGCAAGATCCAAGGACTCTCGCTATCAATAACTTCTGAAATCACCTGTATTCGCATATAGTTTACAAAATATACGAATATAGGTGGTTTTTATGAAAAAATACCTGCTGATGATCGGGATCACGTTGCTGGCTGCTTTGGTGCTTACGATGGGCGTATTTGCGCTGGCACGTTACGTTTCTCCGCTTGTTGACTCTATTTTATCAGAAGACGGCGCTGAAGTCAAGGAGGCAGACGAGATTTTTGACGAAAGCTCCTCCCGTCCCGTGATCATCCTGGATGCGGGACACGGCGGAGAGGACTCGGGCGCCGTGGGCGTGGACGGAGTGCTGGAAAAGGATCTGAATCTGTCGCTCACCCTGCGCCTGCGGGATCTTTTGATCTTCGAAGGCTGGCAGGTGATCCTGACCCGCTCAGACGACCGTCTGCTGTACGATTCGGAGTCCGCGCTCTCCCACAAGGTGCAGGATCTGAAAACACGGCTGGACTACGGCAGTCGCTATCCCAACGCAGTCTTCGTCAGCATTCACATGAACAAATTCCCTGCAGAATCCTGCAAGGGACTGCAGGTCTATTATTCACCCAATCATCCGTCCTCCGCGTCGTTGGCTGAGCGAATCCAGAGCGACGTGAAGCTATATCTGTCCCCCGATAATCATCGTCTGTCCAAACGGGCAACTACCTCTATTTTTATTCTGAACCGCATCCAAATTCCCGCTGTTTTGGTGGAATGCGGCTTTATTTCTAACCGCGATGAAGCGCTTTTGCTGTCCGACGTCGGTTATCAGAAGAAGCTGATCGCCGTACTGGCAACGAGCTTGTATAATGAATTTCGTCTTGCGTCCGCTTCGGACGGAGAAGTAAGCTAAAATATATTGACTCAAAGGAAGTATCTCAATGAAAGCACCTAAATCGGTCTACGTATGCTCCGAATGCAGTTATCAATCCGCGCGATGGCTCGGAAAATGTCCCACCTGCTCCTCCTGGAACACGCTGGAGGAGCAGCTTGCGGAAGAGCCGGCAGCTGCAACGCAAAAGGGAAGAGCCCGCATTTCCGCCGTCACCGAATCGGCGGCAGTTCCGTATAAAAAGCTGGAACTGCCCGAATATATCCGCTCCGCTACCGGCATGGAGGAGCTGGATCGCGTCCTGGGCGGCGGCATCGTGGAAGGCTCCGTGGTTTTGCTGGCAGGTGAGCCCGGCATTGGCAAATCCACGCTACTGATGCAGATCTGCGACGTTCTATCCGCCCGTCGGAAGGTGCTGTATATCTCAGGCGAGGAATCGGGCGGTC
>CAZFJJ010000131.1:0-5800 GCA_964519075.1 uncultured Lachnospiraceae bacterium | reverse complement strand
GTGTGGATATGTCTACCGGCTCGCTGGGTATGGGCATCTCCGCCGCCTGCGGTATGGCGCTGGCAGGACGGGGCAAGTATCGTGTCTACACCGTTCTCGGCGACGGCGAATGTCAGGAGGGCTCGGTTTGGGAAGCCGCCATGCTGGCCGCTCACTACAAGCTGGACAATCTGGTAGCCATGATCGATTTCAACGGTCTCCAGATCGGCGGTAATATCACCGACGTCATGAATCCTACTCCCTTCGATCAGAAATTCCAAGCCTTCGGCTGGCATACCATCGTTATCGACGGTCACGACTTCGAGCAGATCGAAGCGGCTCTCAACGAGGCGCGCACCGTCAAGGGCAAGCCCACCGCCATCATTTGCAAGACCGCAAAGGGCAAGGGTGTTTCCTACATGGAAAACAACTACAAGTGGCATGGCAATGCTCCTAAGACCGAGCAGTACGAGCAGGCCATGAACGAACTGAACGCATGGGAGGTGTCCCTCAATGGCTGAGAAGATCGCAACCAGAGAAAGCTACGGCAATGGCCTTGTTGAACTGGGCGCAAAGTACCCCGAGATCGTGGTACTGGACGCTGACCTTGCCGAGTCCACCAAAACCGTTTACTTCAAGAAAGCATATCCCGACCGCTTCTTCGACTGCGGCATCGCAGAGCAGAACATGGTGGCAGTTGCGGCAGGTCTGGCGACCTGCGGCAAGATCCCCTTCTGCTCCTCCTTCGCTATGTTCGCGTCGGGCAGAGCCTTCGATCAGGTTCGCAACGGCGTGGCTTACCCTAAGCTGAACGTAAAGATCTGCGCGACCCACGCGGGCATCACCGTCGGCGAGGACGGCGCGACCCACCAGTGTCTGGAGGATATGGGCATTATGCGTACCATCCCCAATATGGTGGTGCTGAACCCCGGTGACGACGTGGAGGCGAAAGCCGCACTCCGTGCCGCCGCAGAGCACAAGGGACCCGTTTATATGCGCTTCGGCCGCGCACCCGTACCGGTGTTGTTCGACGCTGCTACCTTCCAGTTCGAGATCGGCAAGGGTCAGATCCTCGCCGAGGGCTCCGACGTGACCATCGTGGCAACCGGTATCATGCTGGAAGCCGCACTTGCCGCAAGAGAGCTGCTGGCAAACGAGGGCGTTTCTGCAGAGATCATCGACATCTGTACCATCAAGCCCATCGACCGTGAGCTTCTGCTGGCTTCCGCCGCCAAGACCGGCGCGGTTGTGACCGCAGAGGAGCACAACATCATCGGCGGTCTCGGCTCCGCCGTTGCAGAGGTGCTGTGCGAGGGACTGCCCGTTCCCATGCGCCGCGTAGGCGTGGAGGATCAGTTCGGCAGATCCGGCAAGGTGCCCGCTCTGCTGGAATTCTACGGTCTGACCGCAGAAAACATCGTTTGCAAGGCTAAAGAAGCTGTTGCAATGAAGAAATAAGGACGTAATTTAGGACACCGACCCACCCTCGGTGTCCTCGGTCTGTCGTAAAAGTATGAATTAAGAATGCCGCCAGCCAAGGAATGGGGTTGGAGGTCTGGAGGAAGGGGAAAAACTTCGGCGTTTGAGATGGTTTTCCCCTTCCTCCGGTTATTGCAAATGTTTTTTCGACACTTTGAGGACACCGACCCACCCTCGGTGTCCTTTTTGGATTTGACTATGAAAAAGATTCTCAAAACGATCGTCCCGCTCGTCCTTGTCGTCCTCGTGCTGGCAGGCGGCGCGGGCGTATGGGCGTGGCAAACCGCCGTCCGCCGCGACGCGGTTGACGGAAAGCTGCAGCTCCACTTCATCGACGTGGGACAGGGCGACGCGGCTCTGCTGATCCTGCCCACGGGCGAGCGGATTTTGATCGACACCGGCACCGCGGAGAGCGGGGAAGCGATCCTCTCCCATCTGGCTAAGTGGAACGTGGGTGCGCTGGATCTGGTGATCCTCTCCCACAATCACGACGACCACGCAGGCGGGCTTTTCGCGATCGCAGAGGCAATGCCTGTGGGCGGTGTCCTCTACGCGGGCGAGGCACCCGAAGCGTGCGGCCTTCCCATGCGAGCGATCTCGGCGGGCTACGGCTTTTCCATCGGTGAGGTGCGCTTTTCGATCCTCGAGCCGCTCTCGGAGGAGGGGGTCGAAAATCGCAGCATGATTCTGCGAATCGATTACGGCGTGCGCTCCTTTCTGTTCACCGGTGACGCCGAGGCGGGGGAAGAAGAGCTTCTGCTGGCGGCAAATCCCGCGCTGCTCAAGGTCGATCTTCTGAAGGTCGCCCATCACGGTTCTGCCACCTCCTCCACCGAGGCGTTTTTGGCGGCGGTGGCACCCGAGATTGCGGTGATCTCTGTTTCCGACGACAACAGCTTTGGACATCCCGCTTGGCAAACGGTTCAACGGCTGGAGTCGTCGGATTGCGTGATCTACCGAACCGATCGCTCGGGAACGCTGGTCTTTTTGTGCGACGGAACGAGTCTCAGTCGCTACGTAGTGGGACGGGGATCAAAAAATGAGTAAGTTTTTGGTTTTTTTCTCCCAAGACTCTTGCAAAAATCGCCGGGATATTGTATAATAATAGATAAACTGGGGAATATGGTTGATTCGTCACCAACCTCCCCGAGAGCCGTTCACCGACAGCGGGCGGCAATACTATGAGGCTGTCGAGAGAAGGAGAACATTATGAATAATCAGATCAGTCCGCTGACCCGCACGGGCGACGCGTATGAGAAGCTGAACCTGCTGTTTGACGAAGGTACCTTCGTGGAGCTGGGGGCGTATCTCAGCGACAAGGCTTACGCCGGCGTCGTTTGCGGCTACGGCGCCGTAGACGGCGCACTTACCTTCGCCTTTGCCCAGGCATACGACCGGGAGAAGGGCGCACTCGGTACGATTGAATCCAGAAAGATTTGCGACCTGTACGAGCAGGCCAAAAAGTGCGGCGCTCCCGTGGTGGGCGTATTCGCTTCCGCAGGTGCTAAAATCGAGGAGGGCGCGTCTGCGCTGGCCGCATTCGGCGCGCTGCTGAAGAAGATTAGCGACGTGTCGGGCGTGGTTCCTCAGATTGCCGTGATCGACGGCGTTTGCGCGGGTCTGTCCGCTACGGCCGCCTCTATGTTTGACATTGTGATCGCCTCCGAGGGCGCATCCTACTATATCTGCCCGCCCAACGTGCAGAAGAACGCAGGCGCTGAGGATGCAGGTACTATCGCGGTTGCCGCCAAAAACGGCGTCATCGACGTGGTCTGCCCCGACTCTGCCGCCGCTATGGCACGGGCAAGAGCGCTGGTGGCAATGATCCCCCAGAACAACCGTCAGGGACTGGCTTATATTGAAGCGGGCGACGATCTCTGCCGCGCTACCCCCGAGGTGGCAGGCGCAGCCGACGCGAAGGCGCTGCTGGATGCCGTCTGCGACAACGGAACCTACACTCTGCTGAAGGAGACCTGCGCGCCCGAGGTTGCAACCGCGCTGGCATCGCTGGGTTCTATGACTGCAGGCGTGATCGCCAACGACGCAGGCGCCGCCCTGACTCCCAAGGCGGCTCGCAAGATCGCTCAGTTTATCACCTTCTGCGACAATTTCTCCATTCCCGTGGTAACGCTGGTGAACACCGCCGGCATCGACGCATCGGTAGATGCGGAGGCCGCTCCCGACGCGCCCGAATACGCACGTCTTGCCGCCGCTTACGCAGGGGCTACCTGTGCAAAGGTTACTGCGGTCGTAGGCAAGGCATACGGTGCCGCCTTCACTCTGCTGGGCTCCCGCTCGGTAGGCGCTGACGCGGTTCTGGCACTCTCCACCGCCGAGATCTCGGTCATGGAGCCAGACGCCGCCGTGCAGTTCATGTACGGTGACGAGATCAAGGGCGCGGCCGATCCGGTAGCTCTGCGCGCGGCAAAGAAGAAGGAATGGCTCGCTGACGTAGCCTCTGCCGAAGCCGCCGCAAGAGCGGGCGAGGTGGACGACGTGATCGCTCCCGAAGAGCTGCGCGCGCGCATCATCTCCGCCTGCATGATGCTCTGGTCCAAGGCTGAGGGCGAGATCCGCCGCAAGCACTCCAAGCTGCCCTTCTGAGGAGGATCGTGATGTATCTGAGTCTTTTGTCCGACACCCTTTCCTGGGGCGATCGGCTGAACTATATGGGCATCGGCGTTCTCTTGGGCATGGTCGTGGTGTTTGCAGTACTGATCCTTTTGTGGATCATTCTGGAAATTTTCGGTAAGATCGCCGGACGGGGCAAGGCCGCAAAGCCTGCCACGCAGACTCCGTCTGTTGCGCCTGCGGCAGCTCCCAAGGCAGAGCCTGCACCCGCACCCGCACCCGCACCCGCAGCTGCTGCTCCCGCTGTCGCTCCCGCCGGTGACGACGCCGTCGTGGCAGCCATCACCGCCGCGCTGGCCGTCTATCTGGAAGCGCAGGGCGCAAAGGCACCCTCTATCAACGGCTTCAGAGTCGTTTGCGTCAAGAAGGTGGGCCCCGCCGCGCACAGGGAACAAAACAGAGCGTATTTAGCCCCGGGCGCAAGAAAGGAATTTATAATGAGAAAATTCAATGTTACCGTAAACGGTATCGTATATGAAGTTGAAGTGGAAGAGGTTGCCGCAGGCGCCGTTTCCACCCCCAGAGCTGTTGCTCCCGCACCCGTAGCTGCACCCGCACCCGCACCTGCCGCCGCACCCGCACCTGCTCCCGCTCCTGCAGCAGCCGCAGGCTCTACCGGCGCCGTCACCATCAAGGCTCCCATGCCCGGCACTATCCTGGACGTGAAGGTGTCGGTCGGTGCGGCCGTGAAGAAGGGTGATATCGTTGCCATTCTGGAAGCAATGAAGATGGAAAACGAGATCTTCGCTCCTCAGGACGGCACCGTTGCCTCGGTCAACGTCAGCAAGGGCGCATCCGTCAATGCAGACGACCTGCTGGTTTCCCTCAATTGATCGCAATGCGTTCGGAATTGAGAGGCTAACCCATGAATCTGACAGACACTATTCTGAACTTTTTTGAATCCACCGGTATCGGGCAGTTCGTGCAATCGATGGGCGGTCTGGATGTGCTCAAGTACGTCGCTATGTACGCCATCGTCATCGTGCTCTTCTATCTTGCTATCGTCAAGAAGTTTGAGCCGCTGCTGCTGATCCCCATCGCTACCGGTATGCTGCTAACCAATCTCCCCGGCGCTGAAATGTTCCATATGGACCTGTTCATCAACGATACGGGCGCTCCCTGGAACATCCAGCAGGTGATCGAGGAGGGCGGTCTGGTGGATTTCCTGTATATCGGTGTCAAAACCGGTATCTATCCCTCGCTGATCTTCATCGGCATCGGCGCGATGACCGACTTCGCTCCGCTGATCGCTAACCCCAAGTATCTGCTGATTGGCGCAGGCGCACAGCTGGGCGTGTTCGTTGCCTACGCAGGCGCACTGCTTCTCGGCTTCACTCCCGAGGAGGCGTCCTCCATCGGTATCATCGGCGGCGCGGACGGCCCTACGGCGATCCTCGTCACCAAGACGCTGGCGCCCCACCTCTTGGGTGCCATTGCCATTGCCGCCTACAGCTACATGGCGCTGATCCCCATGATCCAGCCGCCCTTTATGAAGCTGCTCACCACCAAGAAGGAGCGCACCATCAAGATGCCCGAGCTTCGTAAGGTCTCCAAGACCGAGAAGATCGTGTTCCCCATCCTGGTAACCGCGGTCGTGACCTTCGTCGTCCCCTCTGCCGCACCGCTGGTGGGCTGTTTGATGTTCGGTAATCTGCTGAACGTCTGCGGCGTCACCGACCGTCTGTCCAAGACGGCGCAGAATGGCATGATC
>CAZFJJ010000130.1:0-5905 GCA_964519075.1 uncultured Lachnospiraceae bacterium | reverse complement strand
GCAGGAGGAAGCTGAGCGCAAGGCCTTTGCGGCGATCCTGGACGAGGACGGATTCGCTCCCGAAAAGGAAGAAAAAGCCGCCTGTGCGCCTGCTGAGCCCGAATCCGAGCCTGCTCCCGCCCCCGAACCTGCTCCTGCACCTGTGTCTAAGCCTGTGTCCAAGCCAAAAGCGGTGCCCGCTCCGGTGGAGATCACCGAGGAGGATGAGGACGATCTGGCGCCTATCCCCAAGAAAAAGCACGGCAAACAGCCTGCCTTTGAGACCGGCAAGCGCACCGCACCTCCCGTGGTGCCCACAGTTGGTCGCGCATCGGCGCCTACTCCCGCGGCGGAACCCGCACCTGCGGCGAAATCCGCATCCACCGAAGCCAAGACTATGGTGATCCCCGTGGTGCAGGAGAAGCCTCGCTATCCTGTAAAGGAAAAGTCTCCCAAGAAGCAATACACCGATCCCTTCGGTCTGCTGACCGAGGAAGCCAAATCGGAGCCTTCCTCAAGCGTTAAATCGATCTTCGGAGACGACGGTACTCAAAGTGAGTAAGGGAATCCCCTGTTCCATTGATAATCAAAAAGAGGTATGGTATGACTGCTGAATTAACTAATATTGGATTTCTACCTCCGAAGAAGGTTTCGCCTTGGCGAAATATCGGAGCGGCGGTTGCCTATTTTCTGTTCTATCTGACGGTTCAGTATCTGGCATCTGCGGTCTATTATCTTTATTTGGCGCTGTCTGCTCCCGCAGGACTGGACGTATGGGAGCAGACCTACTGGATTCAGGAGCAATATACGCAGGGCGGCAATCTGCTGATGATTGTGCTGGATCTGATCCTGCTGGGCGCTATGATCTTGTGGTTCTTGCTGCGCCGCCGTCCCGTGATGGCGTCGCTGGGACTGAAAAAGCCCCGTATGATCTCCCTGCCGCTGGCATTGGTGGCGGGCATCGGTATGAGCTGCCTGCTCAACTATGTGATGGTGATCATAGGTGAGCTCTTCCCGCAGGTGATCGAAAGCTATGGCGAGAGCATGGATGCTACCTACAATATGCAGGATATGCTCCTGTACGCCCTTGCGGGCGTGGTGGGTGCGCCGCTGATCGAGGAGCTTTTCTTCCGTCAGCTGATGGCCGGACGGCTGTCCCGTGCATTCCCCCGCGTGGTGGCGATCCTGCTGTCCTCCGCGATCTTCGGACTGGTGCACCAGCATCCCCTGCAGATGGCCTACGCGGGCGTGCTGGGCTTTGCCATGGCCTGCGTCTATTTCGCCTACGATTCGATCTGGGTGTCCATCTTCTTCCACATGGGCTTCAACGCAGTGAGCCTACTGGCCTTTATTGACGTCTCCGAGATGAGCGAAGCACGGATCAACGCGCTGGATCAGCTGCTGGGCAATCTGTATATGACCTTCACCGTTCTGGGCATTGCCGCCCTGATCCTGCTCTTCCTCCTGCGGACCCACACCGTCTTCCGCAAGCCGTCCGAGAAAGCTCCCGCCGTCGTGCTGGAAGCGCCCGCTCCCATCCCCGGTGTCGCTCCCGCGGGAGAGGGCTATTTCACCCAGCCCGCCCCCGCCCGGTCTGCAGCGGCAGATACGGACGCCGTCCCCGGTGTGTCCGACCTCTCCGTTACGGAGACTCCCGCCAACGAGGCAAAATCGGAGGTGTCCCGTGAAGATTGACCGTCAAGAAGAGCTGAATCGTACTCTTTCTCTCCGCCGTGCGCTCATGCACCGCCGTATTCTGATCGGAAGAATCCTGCTGGGCGCGTGGGCGGCAGCCACCGTGCTGAATCTGATTCTGCTGTACGGTTCCTCACAAATGCGCTTCTGTTTGTCCTCGGTCACGGCCGACCTTCTGCTGATGCTCCGCATGATCTACCCCGATTCGTCGGGCACGCTCGTGGCGCTGGCGGTCTTGGTGGCGATCCCCTGCCTGCTGATCGCGGCAGCGGTCTTCTGGAAACACGAATCGGCAGGACTTTTGCGCTCCGTCGCATTTCTCCTGTGCTGGCTGGACGTGGTGATCGGCGTATGGCTGGTCATCGGCAACGCCGTTCCGGTATTCGGCGAGGGATCCAATCGAACCTTCGTGATCCTTGCCAATCTTGCGCTGCACGTTCTGCTGATCTGGCATATCTCCCGTGCCCGCCGTGCCATCACCTCGCTGGACGTTCTGCCCGAGAGCGAGATCGAGGGCGATCCCTTTGACGAGTTTTGCAAAGGCGACGACGATCAATAATCAGTCACCCCCAAGCAGCCGCAACTTTGTTGCCGACGTTTGGGGGTGTATTAGAATGCATTCGAAAACGACAATGCTGTTTATTAGTAGACTGTAATATCTATATGAAACGATATACCCGCATCTGTACGAGGAAAGCTACGCTCAGTTACTTGCCGAGGCAGAGATCAAGGCACTGTGTCCGGAGCGGTTCGGCGCAGGGGCGGCGGAGGATTACTCGGCGTGATTTGTGATGACCGTTGGACAGGGTTACGTGATCTATATCGACGGCCCGATTTCGATAAAGGAAGAAGTGACCACCCAAAGAATATGTGGGCTGATGTTTATTTACCCGACCAGTCAGGTGATGGAATACTATTTGGATGGAAAATTCTCCTCTCTGTCCGAGGCCTATGAAAGCGGCATCCTGTCCGAAAACCAGCTTCGCTATCTCTATGAGATTCACAGAGGCAACTTCGATTATCCCTACGCAGAATAACCACGATCACCGCTCCCTTTCGGGGGCGGTGATTGCCTCGTCATATCTGCCAATCAGTCCCTGCGAAATTTTCGCTTTTTCGGCACAAAATCGGTTGACAAAACTGCTGCCCTGTGGTATACTATCAGAAATAGGATCTGATAGGAGGCTACTATGCTGAACGCAAAATTCAGACAGTCCGCTGTTTACAAAAATGGCTCGATCACTCCCGCCGAGATTACCGTTCGGGAGGGCGTTGTCACCTCCGTTGAATCTTCTACCGATGCGGGCAGCAAGGCGATGCCCCTTACTTTTGATTTTCCGAATTGCGTGATATTCCCGACTTTTTCTGACGTGCACGTGCATTTCAGAGAGCCGGGTTTTTCTTATAAAGAGACCGTCGTCAGCGGTTCCCGTGCTGCGGCAAGAGGCGGCTACGGCGACGTTTGCACCATGCCTAACTTAAACCCCGTTCCCGACAGCGTGGAGCATCTGGATCAGCAGTTAAAACTCATCGAAGACGGTGCGGTGATCCGCGTGCACCCCTACGGCTCCATCACCGTGGGTCAGCAGGGCGAAGCCCTTGCCGATCTTGCGGGTACGGCAGGAAAGGTCATCGCCTTCTCGGACGACGGGCGCGGCGTGCAGTCGGATGAGATGATGCGCGCGGCAATGGTGGAGGCAAAACGCCTGGGCAAGATGATCGTCGCCCACTGCGAGGTCAACGAGCTGCTCCGTGGCGGTTACATCCACGACGGCAGATATGCCAAAGCCCACGGACACCGCGGCATCTGCTCCGAGTCCGAATGGAAGCAGATCGAGCGGGATCTGCAGCTTGCCGAAGAGATCGGCTGTGCCTACCACGTCTGCCACATCTCCACCAAGGAGAGCGTTGCGCTGATCCGCGAGGCGAAGGCGAGAGGCGTGGACGTGACCTGCGAGACGGGCCCCCACTATCTGGTGCTCTGCGAGGACGATCTACAGGAAGACGGACGGTTCAAGATGAATCCGCCTCTGCGCTCCCGGGAGGATCGGGATGCGCTGATCGAAGGAATTCTGGACGGCACCATCGACATGATCGCTACCGATCACGCCCCCCACTCTGCCGAGGAGAAGGGGAAGGGTCTGGAAAAATCCGCCATGGGCGTTGTGGGCATCGAGACTGCTTTCCCTGTGATGTACACCCACTTCGTGAAGACCGGTCGGATGACACCGGAAAAGCTGATGGATCTGCTCCACAACAACGCGAAAAAGCGGTTCGGCATCGGAGTTCCTCTTGCCGTTGGCGAGAAGGCCAATTTCACCGTGTGGGATCTGAACGAGGAGTTCACCGTTGATCCCGACCAGTTCCTGTCCATGGGACGGGCGACCCCCTTTGCGGGAATGCGCCTCTGCGGCGTTTGCAAAGCCACCGTGGTGGACGGCAAGGTCGTTTACAGCAGCTGTGGAAATCTCACTTAACGGAAGGCTACTGAAAACAATGTAGGAACGGTCTTTACCGTTCCCTACAAGATACAAGAACAGATGAAATGATTACTCCTATCGAAAGGAATACCCATGAAACAAGGATTTTTTGAAATATTCTCCAACCGTGGGCTGACTGCCGACGTGTTCGAGATGGTGCTTACTGGTGACACATCTGCCATCACCGCACCCGGTCAGTTCGTGAACATTCTGCTGGACGGGCTCTACCTGCGCCGTCCCATCTCGGTCTGCGACTACGACGAGAAGACTCTGACGCTGGTCTACAAGGTGGTAGGCAAGGGAACTGCCAAGATGTCGGCAATGACCGTCGGCACAAAGCTGGACGTTCTCACCGGACTTGGCAACGGCTACGATACCTCCAAGAGCGGTACTGCTCCCCTTCTCATCGGTGGCGGCGTAGGCGTGCCTCCTCTCTACCATCTGGCGAAGGTTCTGCTGGCCGAGGGCAAACAGCCGAAGGTCATTCTCGGCTTCAACAAGGCGGAGGAGATCTTCTACAAGGAGCAGTTTGAGGCGCTGGGCGTTCCCGTTTACGTTGCCACTGCCGACGGATCGGTGGGCGTGAAGGGATTCGTCACCGATGCGCTGAAGGTATGCGGCGAATATACTTACTTCTACACCTGCGGTCCCGAGCCGATGCTGAAGGCGCTTTACAACGCCACCGAAGCGGACGGTCAATGCTCCTTTGAGGAGCGCATGGGCTGCGGCTTCGGCGCTTGCATGGGATGCTCCTGCAAGACCAAATACGGAAACCGACGGATCTGCAAGGACGGACCCGTACTGGAAAAGGGGGAGATCATATGGTAAGCACGAAAGTGACCCTCAGCGGCTGGGAGCTGGACAATCCCATTATCCCTGCCAGCGGAACGTTCGGCTACGGCTACGAATTCGCCGAGCTGTACGACATCAACTGTCTCGGTACCTTCTCCTGCAAGGGAACCACGGCAGAGCCTCGCTTTGGCAATCCCACGCCCCGCATTGCAGAGTGTCCTGCGGGCATGATCAACGCCGTTGGTCTGCAGAATCCCGGTCTGGACAAGGTAATTGACGAGGAATTACCTCGTCTGAAGGAAGTTTACAACAAGAAGATCATCGCCAACATCAGCGGATTTTCCATTGACGAATACGTGAAATGCTGTGCGGAAATGGACAAGCAGGACATCGTAGGCATCATCGAGGTGAACGTCTCCTGCCCCAACGTCCACGGTGGCGGCATGAGCTTCGGCACCGACGCGGCGTCTGCGGCGGCGGTGACCAGAGCGGTGAAGGCAGTGACCACCAAGCCGGTTTACATCAAGCTGACCCCCAACGTGACCGACATCGTTTCCATTGCCAGAGCCTGCGAGGCGGCAGGTGCGGACGGCATTTCCATGATCAACACCATGCTGGGTATGCGCATCGATCTGCGGAAGAGAAAGCCCGTGATCGCCAACAAGATGGGCGGCTTCTCCGGCTCTGCCATTATGCCCGTAGCACTGAGAATGGTTTATCAGGTCTACGAGGCGGTAAACATCCCCATCATCGGTATGGGCGGCATCACCACCACCGAGGACGTGATCGAAATGATGATGGCAGGTGCCACCGCCGTCCAGATCGGCGCGGCCAACCTGGTCGATCCCTTCATCGCCAAGAAGATGGTGGAGGAACTGCCTGCTGTTATGGAAAAGTATCGCATCAACTCGCTGACCGATATTATTGGAGCTGCACACTAATTTGGGGTTCCACCCCAA
>CAZFJJ010000129.1:0-5934 GCA_964519075.1 uncultured Lachnospiraceae bacterium | reverse complement strand
CGAGAAGTGCCAGAGTCTTCCGTGCATCTCGTAGTCGGTCATGAACCACTCCAGCTGATTTTCGTAGTCCCATTCCCGGAACTGTCCGAATTCACAGCCCATGAAGGTGAGCTTTTTGCCCGGATGGGTCATCTGATACGCCATAAAGAGGCGGCCGCCTGCGAATTTCTGCTCGTAGCCGCCCCACATCTTGTCCAACAGAGATTTCTTCCCGTGGACGACCTCGTCGTGGGAGACGGGGAGGATATAGTTCTCCGAAAAGGCGTAGCAGAGGGAGAAGTTCAGCTTGTTGTGATGATACTGGCGGGCGATGGGGTCGATGGCGACGTATTCGTACATATCGTTTGCCCAGCCCATGTTCCACTTGAAGTTGAAGCCCAGGCCGCCCTGGTACACCGGTTTGGTAATGGCCGCCCAGGAGGTGGACTCCTCTGCGATCATCAGAATATCGCCGTGGACACCGAAGAGGGCGCTGTTGAGCTTCTGGAAGAAGGCGATGGCTTCCAGATTCTCTCTGCCGCCGTGGACGTTGGGCACCCATTCCCCCGGCTTGCGGGCGTAGTCCAGATAGAGCATGGAGGCAACCGCGTCCACGCGGAGTCCGTCCAGATGGAAGTGCTCGATCCAGTAGAGCGCGGAGGAGATCAGGAAGGACTGCACCTCGGGTCTACCCACGTCAAAGCAGCGGGTGCCCCATTCGGTATGCTCCTGTCTGTCCCAGCCCTGGTATTCGTAGAGGGGAGCGCCGTCGAACTCGTAGAGACCGTGCTCGTCCTTGGGGAAGTGGGCGGGTACCCAGTCCAGCAGCACGCCGATGCCGTTGGAGTGAAGCTTGTTTACGAAGTAGGCGAAGTCCTCGGGCGTGCCGTAGCGGGAGGTGGGGGAGAAGTAGCCGCAGCACTGGTAGCCCCAGCTGCCGTCGAAGGGATATTCGCCGATGGGCAGCAACTCCACGTGGGTGTAGCCCATCTTTTTCACGTAGGGAACCAGCAGATCGGCGATCTCGCGGTAGGAGAGGTAAGCGTCGCCGTCCACGTTGGTTCTGCCGTCTCGGGTGCGCCAGGAGGCAAGATGCATTTCGTAGACGTGGAGCGGTGCGCTGTAAAAGTCGCGGGAATGGGAGAGACGGCGGCGTTTGGTCATCCACGCACCGTCGGTCCAGCGGAAGCCTTCCTTGGTGTAGACCAGCGAGGCGGTCTTTTGGAGCGTTTCGTTCATAGTGGCGTAGGGGTCCGCCTTGTAGCGGACGCCGTTTGCCCCCGTCACGCGGAATTTATAGGGCTTCCCTTCCAGATCGTCGGCAGGAACCGTCACCTCCCACACGCCCATTTCGGTGACACGGGACAGGGGAAGTCCTTCCCCCCAGTTGGTGAAATCGGAAACGAGAGCCACTCCGTAAGCGTTCGGCGCCCAGGTGCGGAAGACGTAGCCCTCTGCGGTACGGTGACAGCCAAGATAATTCTGGGTATGGAAGTTGGTGCCCTGATGGAAGAGGTAGGGTGCCATATCGCCGGGTATTTGCGGAATTTGGATGTTCTTTTTCTTTGCCATACAGTTCCCTCCATGGGTGTTTTCGAAAATTGGAGACGGTTCGTCGGCCGACGACGCGCGGCGACCGATCCATACAAGCTTATTATATCACATCCGCGCACGGTGTGCAAGGGGGTTTTCTTGGTTTTTCTCAGAATATTCGTCTTTTTTTGATAATTTGTTATGAGTTTTCGCCTTGGTTGTCAAAAAATCCACAAAATTTTTGTGCAAGTTGTATAATCCGACCCGAGCGGGCGGGTGCGAGACGTTCAACACCGAGGCGGCGGAGCGGGCTGGAGCGGGCGAAAGCCCTTCGGCGGATCGGTTCGTGCGACCTGCGCGAAAAACGAGCGGAGGAGGAATCGTGAATTTGCACTTTCGGGCGTTTTCCCATTGACAACGATCCATATCGGTGGTATAATAAGGGGTAATCTATTTGTTTTCGAAAGAAGGGCTTCCTATGAACAACGAACAATATAAAATCGAGACGCTGGCACTCCAAGCGGGCTACGAGCCGCAGAACGGCGAGCCTCGCGTGCTTCCCATCTGCCAGTCCACCACCTTCAAATACTCCTCCTGTGAGGAGCTGGGCGATCTCTTCGATCTGAAGGCCTCTGGACACTTCTACTCCCGTCTCTCCAACCCCACCGTTGCGGCGGTGGAGGACAAGATCGCCACTATGGAGGGCGGTGTGGGTGCGCTCTGCACCTCCTCGGGACAGGCCGCCTCCTTCCTTTCCATCTTCAATATCGCCTCCTGCGGACAGAATATCGTGGCATCCTCCACCATCTACGGCGGCACCACCAATCTGCTTGCCGTCACCCTGAAGCGGATGGGCATCGAGGTGCGTTTCGTGACCCCCGATCTCTCCGACGAGGAGATCGAGGCACAGATCGACGAAAACACCCGTCTGGTCTTCGGCGAGACCATCGCCAATCCCGTGCTGAAGGTCTTCGACATCGAGCGCTACGCTAAGATCGCACACCGCCACGGCATTCCGCTGGTGGTGGACAACACCTTCGCCACTCCCGTCCTCTGCCGTCCCATCGAGTTCGGCGCGGACATCGTGATCCACTCCACCACCAAGTACATGGACGGTCACGCCACCGTGGTGGGCGGCGTCGTGGTGGACAGCGGTAAGTTCGACTGGGCGGCTTCGGGCAAATTCCCCGAGCTGACCACTCCCGACGACAGCTACCACGGCATCGTTTACACCGAAGCCTTCGGCAGCGCCGCCTACATCACCAAGGCTCGCGTTCAGCTGATGCGCGATCTGGGCATGGTGCCTCAGCCTATGACCACCTTCCTCCTCAATATGGGACTGGAGACCCTTCCTCTGCGCATTGCCCGCCACAGCGAGAATGCCCTCGCCGTTGCGAAATGGCTGGAGTCCGATCCCCGCGTGGCGTGGGTAAACTATCCCGGGCTGGAGTCTTCTCCCGACCGTGCGCTGGCGAAGAAATATCTGCCCAACGGCGCATCGGGCGTGATCTCCTTCGGCGTGAAGGGCGGACGGGACGCTGCCGCCGCCTTCATGGGACGGCTAAAGCTGGCAAAGCTGGTCATCCACGTTGCCGACGCGCGCACCAGCATTCTCCATCCCGCTTCCACTACCCACCGTCAGCTGACCGACGAGCAGCTCGTTGCCGCCGGCGTCTCCCCCGACCTGTGCCGTCTGTCGGTGGGTATCGAAAACGTGGAAGATATTATTGCTGACCTGGAGCAGGCGCTGTAAGAGCGCTTGCCCAAGTCGATTCCTTGGTGCGCTAAAGGCTTGATTGTAGATAATCGTTAGATATTTTAGGTACAAATTCTTCCCTTCGGTCAGAATTTGAATCGGGGAGAGAAGAACCATCTCAAACGCCGAAGTTTCTTCTCTCCCCGCGGACGTCACCCCTTTGGGGGTGACAAGTCCTGCCCTTCTCATCTCCTTGGCTATCACCGTCAGAGATTTTAACATCATTATAATCGCGCGGCAAGTACTTGCCGCGCTTCACAAAAGTTCTTTGGAGGTGCGGAACCTTTCTTTCAAGAAAGGTTCTGCGTAGTTCCTTATGCCGATTAAAATACCGAATGATTTGCCGGCAACGCAGACGTTGCTGAGCGAGAACATATTTGCGATTACCGAGACCAGAGCGATCACGCAGGACATTCGTCCGTTGAAGATTTTGGTGCTGAATCTGATGCCAACCAAAATCACCACCGAGACCCAGCTGGCACGCCTCTTGGGCAACTCTCCCCTGCAGGTGGAGCTGGAGTTTCTGCATACCAAGACCCACCAGTCGCGGCACACCCCTGCCGATCATCTCATCGCCTTTTACAAGGTGTTCGACGACGTGCGGGAGAACAATTACGACGGCATGGTCATCACCGGTGCGCCGGTGGAGCAGATGCCCTTTGAAGAGGTGGAATACTGGGACGAGCTTTGCACTATCATGGAGTGGAGCAAGACCCACGTCACCAGCGTGTTTCACATTTGCTGGGGCGCACAGGCGGGACTGTACTACCACTACGGCATCAACAAGGTAGATCTGCCCGAGAAGCTGTTCGGGGTATTCCCCCACACCGTGGAACGAAAATCGTCCATCCTGATGCGTGGCTTCGACGATACCTTTATGGTGCCTCACAGCCGTCACACCACCGTCCGCCGCCGCGACGTGGAGGCGCAGCCTCGGCTGAAGATCCTGGCTTCCTCTCCTGAGGCGGGCGTGTACGCCATCGCCACCGACCTGGGACGGCAGATCTTCATTACCGGTCATTCGGAGTACGACGCCGAGACGTTAGCGAAGGAATATTGGCGGGATAAGAACGCCGGTCTGCCCATCGCGCCGCCGAAAAATTACTACCCCAACGACGACGACACCCAGCCGCCCGTGGTGAGCTGGCGATCCCACGCCAATCTGCTCTACTCCAACTGGCTGAACTACTTCGTGTATCAAACCACGCCTTACGATTTGAAGGAAATTAAATAACGCCAATATACACAAAAATGAGCCCCGCAAGTAATTGCGGGGCTTTTTGAAAGTTTTGGAGGGTTCCAAGGGAACTTTTTTCAAAAAGATCCTTTGGCGGGGTCTGGGGAGGAACCCCAGCGTCGCCTCCTTATTCGCCGGTGATACCGGAACGTTCGATACCCTGGATCAGGTAACGCTGACAGAACAGGTAGATTACAATCAGCGGAGCAATGATCAAGAGACCGCAGGTGTTACGGATCGCCGCAGAGAACAGGTTGCCGCCGGCGTAGTTGGTATCCAGCGTTCTGGGAATCGAGACGATCTTGGACAGCAGAAGCGAATTTCTGCCGGTGAAGAACAGACCCGTGTAGAAGCTGTCAGTCCACTGCCAGGAGAAGGCGAACAGGAAGACGGTGATCATCATGGGGATGGACAGAGGAAGGATGATCTGAATGAAGGTACGGAAGGTACCCGAACCGTCGATGTACGCCGATTCCTCCAGGGAGTCGGGCACGCCGCGGAAGAACTGTCTCATCATGTAGATGTACAGACCGTTCTTGAATGCCAGACCGGTCAGCGACAGGATCGCCATAGGCCAGTAGGTGTTGGTCATATCGATGGTGTCCATACCCAATAGTCCGAGGATACCGAAGATATCGAAATACTTGAACTTCATGAACAGGGACAGCTGCAGCGTCTGGTGAGGCACGATCATGGTGAACAGCATCAGCGCGAACATAACCTTATGACCGCGGAATTTGTACTTACCGAAGCCGTAGCCAATCACGCAGCAGATAAAGGTCTGGATGACACCGCAAAGCAGCGACAGCACCGTGGTGTTGAACAGCGCCTCGAAGTAGCTGTTCTCGATGATGATCTGCTTGTAGGTGTTCAGCGTAGGATTCTTAGGGATCAGCTTGACCGTAGAGTCAACGAAGTCCAAAGGATCCATGAAGCTGGATGCGATCTTGGAAATGAAGGGGAACAGGATAACGTAGGATACACCCAGGAGGAGCACCAGTCTGAACAGCTTGAAGATTACGGTTCCCAAAAAGCGCAGGGACAGGTACTTCAGGCGGAAACGCTTCCATGCGGAGGTGCGCTCGAATTCTACGCGAATCTTATTCTTCGTTTCCTTTTTGATTTTTACATTTTCTGTTGCATTCATCTTTTTCCCTCCTTAATCGCGTCTCTGGTAGAAGATGTACGCAGACAGAATTGCCGAGATGATCGCTACCACGATGATAACGATCAGGAAGTATACCCACGCCATCGCGGAGCTGACGGTCTTGGAGCCGTTGTCGTATGCTTCCTGAATAAAGCTCATGACCGAGTTGGTCGTACCCGTAAAGGAGTCAATGACCGTGTACACCGTATTGACCAGAATCATCGGCGAGATCATGGGGAAGGTGATCTTCCAGAAGGTTTCCCAAGTGGTCGCACCGTCGAT
>CAZFJJ010000128.1:0-5970 GCA_964519075.1 uncultured Lachnospiraceae bacterium | reverse complement strand
TGAAATATTCTTTTGGCGAACGGGAAAAAAGGGATTGACAAAAATACGATTCAATGCTATAATGAATCAATCTTTTTTCGGAGAACGAATCCGTTAAGGAATCGAAAACGAAAATATTTTGATAATCGCTGAAAATACGACAAATTTTGTTTTGAGGTGAACGTTTTGGAGAAAAAATACAGAGTTGGCGTCATCGGTGCCACCGGCATGGTGGGTCAGCGTTTTTTGACGCTTCTTGAAAATCATCCTTGGTTTGAGGTAACTGCTCTGCTGGCAAGTTCCCGTACTGCGGGCAAGGCTTACGCCGAGGCGGTAGAGGGACGCTGGAAGATGAAGACCGCCCTTTCCGCACAATACGGCGAGATGACCGTGATGAACGCCGAGGACATCGAGGCAGTCAAGTCTTTGGTGGACTTCGTCTTCTGCGCGGTGGATATGAAGAAGGATGCCATCGTTGCCATGGAAGAAGCCTACGCCAAGGCAGAGATCCCCGTGGTCTCCAACAACAGCGCCAACCGTTGGACGCCCGACGTGCCTATGGTGATCCCTGAGATCAACCCCGAGCATCTGTCGGTGATCGAGCATCAGCGCGCCAGGCTGGGCACCAAGCACGGTTTTATCGCCGTCAAGCCCAACTGCTCCATCCAGAGCTACGTTCCCGCGCTGAATGCTCTCCTGGAATTTGAGCCCACTCTCGTGGTTGCCACCACCTATCAGGCGATCTCGGGCGCAGGCAAGACCTTCCGTGAATGGCCCGAGATGATCGACAACGTGATCCCCTATATCGGCGGAGAGGAAGAGAAGAGCGAGCAGGAGCCCCTGCGCATCTGGGGTAAGGTAGAGGACGGCAAGATCGTGAAGGCTACCGCTCCCCACATCACCACCCAGTGCATCCGCGTGCCCGTCTCCGACGGTCATACTGCTGCCGTGTTCGTGAACTTCAAGAAAAAGCCCACCAAGGAAGAGATCCTGGATCGCTGGAACAGCTACGTGGGCGAGCCGCAGAAGCTGAGTCTCCCCTCCGCGCCCGAAAAATTCCTCACCTATTTCGAGGAAGATAACCGTCCTCAGGCCGCCCTCGACCGTGACCTCTACGGCGGTATGGGCATCTCCGTCGGCAGACTCAGAGAGGACTCCGCCTTCGACTACAAGTTTGTAGGCCTCTCCCACAACACCCTCCGCGGAGCCGCAGGCGGCGCCGTCGAGATCGCAGAGCTGCTGTGTGCGAAGGGGTATATAGAAAAGAAATAATGCTCCGAGGCGCTGCCTCGGAATCGTCCAAGAACCCTTTTCTCGAAAAGGGTTCTTGGATTTCCAAAAAGCTTCTGTGAAAGCCCCGTAAATGCTTGCGGGGCTCAGTTTATTGGAGCGGATCTGTATATTATGAATAATGTGTAAACAATTGCCACAATCTATTGACAATCAAATGATTATGTGCTAAGATACAATCAACGGATTGGATAAAGACAATCCATCGAAGAATGAAAGGATAGATGCAGATGAAGGGTGAAACGATTGTAATGGCAGGCCCCGGCGGCGGCTCCCGCGGTGGAGGAGGAGGACGTGGCGGCGGAGGTTCCCGCGGCGGCGGCGGGCGCGGTCCGGGAGGTCCCGGAGGCTTTGGCGGCCCCGGACGCAGACCAGGCGGTCCCCACGGCGGAGGATATGGGCACAGACCTCCCATGTTCCACCGCAGACGTCGCGGTTGGGGACCTCCCCCTCCTTACGGATACGGTTGTATGCTGCCCGTTCTGACCGTTTTGGCAATGGTAGGCGGTGCAATTTGCCTGCTGATCGGTCTACTGTAATGGCAGAAAGAGCTTATCGCACTCTTCCCCCCGTTCTGATTGAGGACGGGGTGGAAGAGTGTATTGTCAAAGGGCAGACGGTTGATGGCGGAAGCTATAGCGGCACCCGTTTTCGGAACGTGACCTTCCGGAACTGCCGTTTTACCCGCACGTCATTTGCGCGCTGTGAGTTTTCCCGCGTCACCTTCGAAGGCTGCGATCTCTCCGGCTCTGATCTGACCGAAAGCTATTGGGATCACTCCCGATGGGAAGAGGGGAAGGGCGTTGGTATCCGCATGAGCGATGCTTACTTCGCGGACACCGTTTTGGAGGACTGTAACCTTCGTTACGCCGATCTTTCCCGCGGCAAGTGGAAGGGCGGAGCGCTATGCCGATGCGATCTGCAGGAGGGCTTTTTCAGCGAATGCAAGCTGACCCGCTTTACTCTGTCGGGCTGCGATCTGACCCGCACCGAGGTGATGCGCACCCCGCTTGCGGGGCTGGATCTGTCGGACAGCACCATAGACGACATCCGTTGCAGCGACACGCTCGCCGAGCTGCGGGGCGCACTCATTGATCCTATGCAGGCGGTGGAGATCGCCGGACGGATCGGAATCAAGATCAAATAAGGAGATAACCTATGGAAAAGAAGAACCCCCGGTCCACCCCCGAGGCAGACTGCGAGCACTGTATGTATTACGATTACGACGAGGACGTGGAGGACATGGTCTGCATCATGAATCTGGACGAGGACGAATTCGCCTCCATGCTCCAGGGGCGCAAGAACCGCTGTCCCTATTTCCGATTCTACGACGAATACAAGAGCGTTCAGAAGCAAAATTGACCGAAAAGAACCGACGAAAGGATTGGAGATAACGACTATGATGATCTATAACACTTTAGGGTGTCCCGTCATACTGACGCTTGCGGATAAAACTTACCGCATGGAAAATGAGAGCGAGCTTGATGTAAAGCTCCCTGCGGGAGAGCGTTATTTCAGCGTCTACAGAATCGATCCCGATACAGGAGAGCCTTTATGTAAGTACAGGACGCACTATTATCCCGACACTGTAGTGGATATACACCGCGGAAAGTTGGTACGTACCCAAAGGATTGTTCACAGCCGCAAGCGCAGAATGACGGCAATATGCATGGGTGCGGCGGGGATGCTGACGGTGAACCGTTCAACCAAATTATATATCCGTGAGCAGTTAACCGATCGCACGGTACTGCGAATCCCTTATAATCGATACTGTGCAGACGTTTTGGATTTGCTTGTAGAAAATGGAGAGATCACGCATCAAGAGTTCGGTTGTGCGGACGATTTTACGCGGCATAAGATCATACGGAGTTTTTGGATTCAGACAATATGCTTCCTGATCGGTAGTATATTGGCTATCGTGATTTCTGCAGTTGGTTGGATTGGGTTAGCTCAAAAGGCAGATACGGTACATCAGTTCATTGGTATTATGACTGCGAACCCCTTAACGCTTATATTCATCATACTTCCTGTCTTTGCACTGCCTCTTACAGTGTTCGTCTTACTGGAGATCCGCAAGCGAGGCGCATGGAAATATTTTCCTGTTCTTCCAACTGTAAACGAGTGGCATGAAGAATAATCTGTTGTGAACTGACTTTGTTTATAACCAATACCGCTCTTCCGTAGGGAAGAGCGGTATTGGTTATGGATCTGTATAAATCTCGGCAAGGATCTTGCGGGCTTCCTCAACGCAGAACAGACGGTTTCCGTTCTGCAGAACGAATTGGAGCTTGATTTTGGCGGTCTCGACATTCCCCGTCTGCAGAGCGCAGCGGGCGTACAGCAGCGCCATATCCACCCGACCGCGCAGGGCGGGGAAGTCCAGCTGATCCAGTAGAACCATCGCCTCGGCGTACTCCCCCTTGCGGAAGAGCGCTTCGGCGGAGGCGGCACGGACGTTCAGCGAAAACTGCTGCTTTTGCTTGTTCTCGGGCAGATCGCGCCAGATCTGCTGTGCTTTCTCGTTCCAGACGTCCGCCTCGTCGAAATGTCCCAGCAGATGGTAAAGGTCGGCCAGATTGTTGTAATAAATAAACTTGATCGTAGCGACCGTCGAAGGACTCTTGTCGATGTTGATCCCACGGAGCAGCGTGAGTGCCGTCTCAAACTCGCCGATATTCCGCAAAGCGGTGGCGCGGTTGATCAGATAGATCTGCCGCATAGATTCGGAGGCAGGGTAGGACGCTTGCACGTCCAGCTCACCCAGGAGCGGATAGGGATCGCAGGCATCGTCCATCTGCTGTATAGCGGGCACGAGCAGCTTATTGCGGAAGCTGTCCACCGCCACGTGATTGATGAATATAAGCAGAAGCCACAGGATCGGATGAAGCCAGATCGGCGCGTGCAGCCACCACAGGAAGAGGGAATAGGCGCCGCACAGAAAGAGTCCCAGCAGGATCTTGGCGGGTGTGCGGTATTTAGAACAGAAACGATAGAAGGTTTTCATATACTTTGCTCCGGGAATAGGAATTTTCTGTCAGACAGTATACCATATTGCGCGCAGAATGTCAAGAGAAAAGCTCACTGCCTATCCCGGACGGGCAGTGAGCTTCTATTACGGGTGGGAGACGGGCGCGTCTTCAGACGGAGCGGCTTTTGCTGCCAGCTTTTTCTCGCGTGCGTCGGTAGCTTCCCGAATCAATACGTACAACGTGGATGCCAAGGGAACCGCCAACAGCATTCCGATAGGACCTGCCACCGCACCGCCTACCGTCACGGCAGCGAGAATCCAGATGGCGGGCAGGTTCACGCGGCTTCCCATTACACGGGGATAGACGAGATTTTCTTCCAATTGTTGCAACACCAGAATAAATCCCAGGAAAATGAGAGCCTTGATCGGCGATTCAGTTAGGATCATGAATGCGCCCACGAACGCACCAACGAAAGCACCTACCACGGGGATCAATGCCGTTACACCCACCAAAGCGCCGATCATGGGGGCGTAGGGAAGATCCAGCAAAAACATTCCCAGCATACAAAGCACACCGAGGATAACGGCCTCCAACGTTTGCCCCGAAACGAAATTACGGAAACTCACGTTGGCTACTCCCGCCGCATGGATCGTCCACTCACCGAAACGGCGAGGGATCCATGCGCGGATCAGTCGGCAGACACCTGCTTTGAGTTTTTCTTTGCTGAACAGAATATAAACGCTGAATACGAAGGCGATAAAGAAGTCCACTACGCTTGAAACGAAGGCGCTCACGATCTCAACCGCAGTATATACGATGGTGCCGCTCTGCTCCTTCAGCCAAGTCTGGATCGCGTTCAGCACACCGTTCCAGTCGATATCCAAGATGATTTTACCGACGGGATTTGCTGCAATCTGGTTGCGATCCAAAGCGCTGAGATCGTTTATCATGTCGGTGACGATGGTGAACAGCACCTGCATAGCCTTGATTAGCTCGGGGATGATTAGTAGAACGATTCCAATCAGAATACCAATGATCAGGATCAGCGCAAGCAGAAACGCGGCGGGGCGGCGGAGCTTTTGCAATGCCTTTTTCTTGGCATTGGGCCAGAAATGCTTTTCCAAAGCACGCATTGGAACGTTCAGAATAATGGCGAATGCAAAGCCGAGGATCAGGGGGGAGAAAATATCGAGCAGATATCCGATCGCAGATGCGACCGTATCAATGTTCTGCACTCCCAAGAAAATCAGGATGCACGCGGTAACGATTCCGATGATAAAAGCGGCTTGTTTTTTGCGGTTATGGTCGGAACCCTGTGAGGAAGCAGTCGCCGGAGCGCAATCTGTGGAAATGGATTGCGAAGAGGATGACGGGGACTCGTTTGTCCGAACGGACTCGGTCGCAGCTACGTCCGAGCGACGATTGCCGTATTTGCGGAGCCGGGATGATTTCATATTACGGTTTCTCATAGCAACACTCTCCATATGATTTAGGGCAATACTATATATAGTCTATCCACAAAAATAAACTGATTATGAACTCATTGTCAACTATTCGAAATTTGTGAAATTATCTGCTATCACAGAAAAGAAAATGAAATAAAGCCACCCACGCCCGCAGGCATTTCACATTGCAAAGCAATATTTCAAACGCGAAGCGTATTTTACAAATCCGTCAGGATTTATTTCGTTGAAAAGAAACACCTTTTGCCTGGTAGACAAAAGGTGTTTCT
>CAZFJJ010000127.1:0-6077 GCA_964519075.1 uncultured Lachnospiraceae bacterium | reverse complement strand
GGAGCAAGCCCCGCCCTACGGAAATACTGCCCAATCACCACAGGAGGAACGACAATGCCGAAAAAATCGTCCCGCCGAAAACAGCGGGAAGCAGAGCACAGAGCGCGGCTGAGACGCCGCTCGCATCCCGATTTCATCGACGGCGGCAGGCTGAACGGCTATCGTCGGTTCTGCGTATTTGCGCGAATTTGGTGGATGGTTTGCCCGCTATTGCTTATAGCCTGTTTATTACTGGCAGAAGAGATTTATTTCGTGGCGGTATTTGGTGTACTGGTGTTCTTTTTTAGCCCTTTTATCATCTATCTCATCAGAGTTTCCTTTTTCGAGGCATACCTCAGCTGTCCCCATTGCGAAGAGCCGGGGGAAGATCGCTGGTGCGATTGGATCTTCAATACCAGCCGCGGTAACTATAAGCCCGGCGAAGGACTTCGTGACATCCGTCCCCGCCGTCGCTACTATCGCCAACTAAAAAAAGCTACCGACACCTACACCTGCCCCTACTGCGGGAAGACGATCTACATCCTCCCCCACGAAGATTACAAGAAAATCCGCGGCAAAGGCCGCAAGAATTGAGACTAAACTATGATACACGCATACAAAAGCAACGGATATAACATCATCATCGACGCAAACTCCGGCTCGGTTCACGCCGTGGACGAGGTAGCCTTCGACGCCATCGCTAACTACGAGCAGATGGAGCGTGCCGCACTCACCGCCTTCCTGTTGGAGAAGTACAAGGACAACCCCGACGTTACCGAGGCGGAGATCGAAGAGTTGTACGCCGACATCGAGGAGTTGAAGAAGGAAGGTCGCCTCTTTACCGAGGATAAGTTTACCAAAGTTGCCTTCGACTTCAAGAAGCGCCAGTCTGTCATTAAGGCAATGTGCCTCCATATCGCCCACGGATGCAATCTATCCTGCAAATACTGTTTTGCGGGTGAGGGCGAGTATCACGAGAAGGGACTCATGTCCTTTGAGGTGGGCAAGGCGGCCTTCGATTACCTCATCGCCCATTCCGGCACCCGCCGTCATCTGGAGGTGGACTTCTTCGGCGGCGAGCCCACCCTCAATTTCGAGGTGGTCAAGCAGTTGGTGGCTTACGGCAGATCGCTGGAGAAGGAGCACAACAAGGAGTTCCGCTTCACCTTTACCACCAACGGACTTCTCGTAGACGACGAGGTAATGGACTTCTGCAACCGCGAGATGCACAACGTGGTCATGAGTCTGGACGGCAGAAAATGCGTCAACGACCGTATGCGCGTCAACAAGGCGGGCAAGGGCTGTTACGATACCATCGTGCCGAAATTCCAAAAGTGGGCAGATCAGCGGGGGCAGGAGAACTACTACATCCGCGGCACCTACACCCACCACAATCCCGATTTTGCTTCCGATATATTACATATGGCAGACCTCGGCTTCAAGCAGATCTCCATCGAGCCGGTAGTAGCACCTGCTACCGCTGACTATGCCCTCACCAAGGAAGATCTTCCCACTCTGCTGGCGCAGTACGATATTCTTGCCAAGGAGATGCTGAAGCGTGAAGAAAAGGGCAACGGCTTTACCTTCTATCACTATATGATCGACCTGGAGGGCGGCCCTTGCATCGTCAAGCGTATCTCGGGCTGCGGCGTGGGAACCGAGTATATGGCGGTGACTCCCACCGGCGACATCTACCCCTGCCACCAGTTCGTGGGGGACGAGAAGTTTAGACTGGGCAATATCTTCACCGGTCTTGACAACACCGACATACTGGACGAGTTTAAGTATTGCAATGTCTACGCACACCCTGAGTGCAACGATTGCTTCGCCCGCTTCTACTGCAGCGGCGGCTGCGCGGCAAACGCTTACTACTCCACGGGATCCATCCGCGGCGTCTACGAGCTGGGCTGTGCGCTCCACCGCAAGCGCATCGAGGCGGCGATCATGATCCGTGTGGCGCAGTCCATGCGAGAGGAATAAACCGAAGCGCTCCCCAACCGGGGAGCGCTTCTCTTATGCGGTGTGAATGTGTTCGTGATCGGACAGCTCGCGATCGGCATGAGCGTGTACGTGAGCTTCCTCGTCACCGTCGTGAGTATGACTGTGGGTGTGAGAATGCTCGTGGGGATGGGTGTGCACCAGATCACCGTGCCGATGGGAGTGGGTGTGGACGTGGGTATGGGAGTGGGAGTGCTGAATCAGGAAGGTGTCCCGCACGATCAACAGGGTAGCGACGATCATCAGCGCCAGGGCGAGGTAGAAGATCAAGTCGGGAAGCTCGTGCAGAAGCAGGAAACTGAAAAAGACGCCCAAAAAGGGAGCAATGGAATAGTAAGCGCTGGTCTTGGCGGCACCCAGCTCCTTCTGTGCCATTACGTAGAATTTAATGCTCAGTCCGTACGAAACGAATCCAAGCAGAAGGATCAGCAGGATCACGGAGAGGGGTGGAAAGGCTTCGCCCATGCAGAGAGAGACGATCAGACTGCCCGCACCCGATCCGATGCCCTTGACGGCAACGATCTGCGAGCTGCTCTTTTCGCTGAGCCTGCGGGTGCAGTTGTTTTCAATGCCCCAGCACAGACAAGCCCCCAGCGCGAGGAGGGATCCTTCGTTGAAGACCAGTCCTTCGCTCCCTTCGAAGCTCAGGAGCAGACTGGCGATCACGATCAGCAGAGTGGCGAGCCACAGCCGACGGGAGATGACCTCCTTGAAGATCAGAAGCGCGATCAGCGAGGTGGCAACGATTTCGAAATTGTTCAGCAGAGAGACGTTTGCGGGATTGGATCGGGCAATGCCTGCCATCAGCAGGATGGGGGCGGCAATGTCCAGAACGATCATCGCGGCGGTGTAGGGAAGCTCACGGCGGGTCAGAGGTGCGCCGCGGTCGGGACGCCCGATCACCCTTTGGCAAAGAAGGAGCAGTAGCATCCCGATCCCCGCGCCCAGATAGAGGAACGCCGCGGTAACGGCGGGCTCGGCGTTTTCTAGCAGCAATTTGGATAGAGGAACGTTGATGGCGTACAGCGCGGCGGCTGCGATGGCGAATATCGTAGCGGCTTTTCGGGGATTCACAGCGCGGACTCCGACTTATCGGCATCTACCAAACGGTGGAAGTTGGTTTTCAGAGCGAACAGGGTACGGTAGAAGCCCTCCAGATCTTCTTTGGGAATATTTCCGCTGACCTGCTGCTGGATCTCTGCCACGGCAGTAGCAATATAAACAGAAAGCTCCTCGCCGGAGGAAGTTAGGCGCAGGCGAGCCTTATAGCGTCTGCCCCCCTCGTTGACGGAGGTCACGAAGCCCTTTTCGGTCAGCTCGGCCACCACACGGGAGATCAGCGCCTTGTCCACGTCACCCGCCTCTGCCAGCTCTGCGGGGGTGAGTCCTTCGGGCGCACGACCCAATACGTACAGCACGATCACGTGACTGCTGCGCAGGCCGTAGATGTTCATTCGATTGTCCTTCAACTTTTTGATACACTTCAGTATGTCGGCAAGGGTGAGCGTGAATTGTTCCAGGTGGTCGTTATACATGGGTGATTCCTTTCCGCTGGAGAATGATTTGCAGGGTGAAATTTGTCTGCTCGCCCGGGGCGAGGATAAGGGTGGCGGGCTTGTTTGAAAGATCGGTGGGGATGCCGTCGGGAGCGGGCAGTCCCTGCCAGGGCTCGATGCATAGATAGGGGGCGCCCTCGGCGTGCCAAAGTCCGAGAACGGGGAAGTCGGCAAATTCCATGCGAACGTCGCAGGGCAACGCCGCCGCTTTCAGGGTCAGCGCCCGATTGTCCGGGGGGACGGCAAAGAAGATGCCGCATCCGCCCGCAGGATCGGGGGAGAGGGGGAGGGTGCCGTTTGCTGACGGGTAGTCTGTTCTGCCTTCTCCCAACAGTCCGTTTTCGGTGATTTCTATGCGAGCGAGAGGGGCGGACGCGTCAAACTGCAGACGTGCATCGGTAAATCCTTCTGCAGTGCAGGGCAGATTGAACCCGGGATGTGCGCCGAAGGAGAAGGGAAGTCCCGTATCGCCTGCCGTTACCGTCGTGGTGAGGGTCAGCGCGGCATCGGAGAGCCGATAGCACAGCGAAAGCGCAAACGCAAAAGGGTAGACTGCACGGGTAGCGGGAGAGTCGGTAAGGGTCAGCGTGACGAAATCCCCGCCGACCTCTGTGGCGGACAGCTCAGCCTCGGGCAAAAAGCCGTGGATGGGCATGGGATAGTCCTTCCCCTGCCAGCGGTAGACGCCGTCCTTCACTCTTCCGCAGAAGGGGAAGAGCAGGGGAGCGCTGCTCTCCCAACAGAGGGGATCGCCCTGCCAGATCAGCTCGTGACCCCGATAGAGCAGAGAGCGAAGCTCTCCGCCGCGGCGGGACACGGCGGCGGCAAGGTCGTTATTGGTCAGGAGATAGATTTCATCCCGGGTACGCATATCGTCCTCCATACGGTATTTTCACATATTATATATAATACCCGAGGATTGATGATTTGTCAAGAGCTTGCGAATCGAATTTTGGATCAGTTCGTCGAAAAAACGAAAATTTCATCCAATTTTGCCGATGATTGCACACATCCGTGCGTTTCATTCAAAAATGTCCGACATTTTACGGTCTTATGTGAAAATAGTCCCATTGCAGCAAGCAATATATCAAAATTGATATACCCGTATTCAGATTTTACTATTCAATAAAACTTTATTAATTGCTATAATAGTAGACGGAGATTTGCGGACAAAATTCGGATCTCCCTCAAAACAGTCCATTATAAAGTGAAGGAGTTATAAAATGAGCAACAAAGTCACTATTATCGGAGCCGGCAGCGTAGGTTCCACCGTTGCCTATACCTTGGCGGTACAGGGCATCGTTTCGGAGATCGTTATCATCGACATCAACGAAGAAAAGGCGCTGGGCGAGGCAATGGATATCCGCCAGGGTACTCCTTTTAGCTATCCCGTCAATATTTACGCAGGCAATTATGAAGATGCCAAGGGCTCTGACGTCGTGATCCTGACCTCCGGTGTTGGCAGAAAGCCCGGTCAGACCCGTTTGGATTTGACGAAGACCAACGTGAAGATCGCCAGCAGTGTCATTCCTCAGATCGCGGCAGCTGCTCCCGATGCGATTTACGTCATCGTAGGTAACCCCGTCGACATCATCACCTATCAGTTCTGCAAATACTCCGGTCTGCCCGAGCATCACGTGATCGGCTCCGGTACTACCCTGGATACCGCCCGTCTGCGCTCTTATTTGGCAGAATACTATAATATTAACGAAGCAAACGTACACGCATACGTTTACGGCGAGCACGGCGACTCCTCCTTCGTACCGTGGTCTCTGGCCAATATTTCCAACGTGAACGTGGATCAGTATCAGGCCTGCCTGAAGGATGACAAGCCCGATCAGCCTCCGCTGGATCACGACTACGTGGAGCAGCACGTCCGCAAATCGGGCGGTCAGATCATCGCGCGCAAGGGCGTGACCAACTACGCCATCGCCATCTCCACCTGTCATATCGTGAAGAACATCCTCAACGGCGCAGAGACCGCGATGACCGTATCCTCCATGATGCACGGCGAGTACGGTATTGACGACGTATGTCTGTCCACCCTGACCATCATCGGCAGAGACGGCGTTTGCGGCAAGGTGCTGACTCCTCTCACCGAGGAAGAGACCGCACGTCTGCAGCACAGCGCAAAGTGCCTGAAGGACGTTATCGATCAGGTCGATTTTTCCTAATGAATTGAACGGAAAGGATAGAATGATGGAATACCGTATTGAACACGACTCCATGGGCGAGGTCAAGGTGCCTGCCGACAAATATTGGGCAGCCCAGACCCAGCGCTCCTGTCAGAATTTTCCCATCGGCGTAGGCATTGAAACCATGCCCCGCGAGATCACCCACGCCTTCGGCATCCTGAAGAAGGCGGCTGCAATGGCGAACAACGCCCTGAAGCCCGAGAAGATGACCGACGAGAAGCTGGCCGCCATCTCCGCTGCCTGCGACGAGGTCATCAGCGGAAGCCTCAACGAGCACTTTCCTCTGGTGGTTTGGCAGACCGGCTCGGGTACCCAGTCCAATATGAACGCCAACGAGGTCATTGCCAAC
>CAZFJJ010000126.1:0-6099 GCA_964519075.1 uncultured Lachnospiraceae bacterium | reverse complement strand
TTATGCGGCTTCGCGGTCGGGGGTGATCACCGACAGCTCGTTTTGCAGATAAGATAGTGCCGTGTCCTCGATCTGACCCGCAACGAGATAATACTGATCACCTACGCGGCAGAGCACCGTGCCGTCGCCGATGTCCATGGCGAAATCGCCGACGCCCATCTGTTCGATCTTAGCAAGGATTTCGGGAGAGAGAGCGAAGGGGAGAACGGGAACTTGAGTAGATGTTACCCTGCATTCACTGCAGCGATATTTAGCGCCTACAGTTATTTAATATTGGTATCCCTACATCATTGGCATAATCAATCGCATCGATTATGGCATTCGAGTTCAACACTTCTTTATTTTGGGTTTCATCATAGGCTGTGATTCTTAAAGAAACCAATTTTACATTCCAACAAGTGCCCGCTATACCAATCGAATTATCGCCTTCCGCTCCAATTATTCCTGCTACTTTAGTGCCATGCCCTCTATTATCAGTAAGTGGATCACTTGCATATGCAGTAAAGCCTCTACTTAATTCGGTATTTATTCTGTTTTGTAAATCCGGATGACTTGCATCAATTCCAGTATCAATCACACCAACATAAACCGCTGAAGACCCTGTCGTTTCGCCCCATGCATCAGGCAAAGAGATTTTGTTAATTGCCCATTGATTGCCAGAATTATATTGTGGGTCGTTCGGCGTTTCGCATATGCGTTCAATATAATTAGGCTCTGCGCTATAAATGTCATCGCGCAATTCTAATGACGCGATTGCATTTAATACATTTTGCTTGGAATGCGTTGACAATGTTAACAAAATGATTCTGTTAACAATGTTTTCTTCCACATCACGTGTCAACTCTCTAATCTCCACACAACCAATTTCAGAAAAATCATTTTGTGTATACGGCGTAAAGTTATAGTCCGGCATAACCATAATAACGATCTCGTTATCAGTAAATTCTTGATCTAGTGTGGCTGTACAATGAAATCTTTCAATTGTTTCTTCTTTATTCTCTTGTGCCATACTAGGAACAATACCTATCCAAGTACACAATATGGATATAATTAATCCTGTTGATATAAATCGTGTCCGAATGTTTTTCATATTCTTCTCCTGTTTTTATTTATCACTATGATATTATTCTGCATCTTCGAGCGTATTGACATCTGCAGCTTGAATATCGACTCTTAATTGCAAAATTTGGATACAATCTAGCACATATTGTTTGGAATTCTTGTCAAGTGTAAGCAAGATTCTTCTAAAGCTTTTGCCATCCTCATAATTCTGCCACGGAGATTCGTATAGTTCAATACAATTAATTTCTGAAAAATCATTTGCAGTATATTGATACGAATTATACGCAGAAAACACCCAAATGCATATTTGGTTGTCTACGAAATGATACCCTAACGTCGTATTCGAATACATCTTCTCCGGATTCCGCACACTGAGATACCCCATCTGATCGGCGTAGACCAGATACAGATCCAGCACTTGATTCGCATCGATCACGCCTTTCTCATAAGCTTTGGTCAGGCCGTACACCACACCGTCTTTGTAAATCGACATCGTGCGACCGCTGCTGTACCAAAAGAGATAACCGTGAACGATTTGTTCGGTCTCCATACACGGATATTCCCACGGACCGTCCAAGAAGATCGCATAGGCACCACTGCCCAAATCGGCAACGAATTCAACAGAAAGATCCTTAGGATCCTCATCATATTGCTTGGCACTTGCCGCAATGATCTCCGCCTCCAGCTCTGCCGACATCTCTCCCGGATCGGGAATGGGGATCGTGATCTCCAGCGGGGGAAGGGTACCGTCTGTCTTTCCGCACATGGTGCAGTTGCCGTCCACATAATCGTGCGGGATAGGATCCTGCCACTCCGCGAAGGAATAGCCGCACTTGATGCAGGTGCTGACCTTCGTGATCCCCTCGGTGCAGGTGGGGCTGTCCTCGGAGGTGATCCAAACGTGCTCATCACAAGCGCAGTAGGGGCAGGTGGCGGGGACTCTCATATGCTCGCAATCCGCAGGAGAAGGAACGTCCTGATGGAGATAATCAGTGGGACAGTTCGCCACAAACCGATAACCGTTTCCATCGGGAAGGAGTACGACCATACAGCGATCGCCTTCTTGGGTTTCGTAAAATACGATCCATTCACCGCTTTGCGCTGTTCCGCATCCGGTTACACTAATCCGCTTCACTGCCAAATAATAAGGATCCACAAAGCTATAGAACGTATCAGGCAGGTAAGGATATCCCAAGGCAATCAGCACAGGACTGATTTCATCCACCCAAGTGGGCTGAACTGCGGCATATTGGGTCAGCAAAGCAGTCGCTTCCTCTCCGGCAAAGCGATAGCATTCCATAGAAAGACTATCCGTAGAAACGCCGAGATCCGCAAGTTCATCTGCAGTCAGCCGGCACTTCTCGCCGAAGGTATAGTAGAGTTCCATAGGGGATATTTCTTCGCAGTTGTAATAATAACTCATCAAAAAGCCGTGCAAATCATCGTTGCCAAGGAAGTTTTTCGCTTGGGGTAGATTTGCTGCAGAAAATTGATCCAGCGTCAGACCCATACGAGCTAAGGCGGTTTCAATCACCGAAGGATCTCCAAACTGTTCCAAAGTCCAAGCAGGATTCACTTCTTCCTTCTCTCCGCAAACGGTGCAGACACCGTCTGCAAATTTATGACCGGGAGCGGGGTCTTGTTCGGAATAGGTATGACCGCAATACTGGCAGCGATACGCGCGTATCGTTCCTTCTGTACAAGAGGGGGCAAGTCCCATGGTAAGCGCTACGTATTTGTGGTTACATTGACCGGATGCCACCGGATCATTGCCGCCCCACCACTTCGGGATCAGCAGGATCGCGCCCAAAAACAGCGCGATGCAGGCTGCGTAAAGCAGCACCGCTTTGGTGAATTTGCGGATGTGCGTACCGGCGGTGTAGCTTTTTGCCATTGGTCTGAGGAGCACGCCGGTCTTGGCCGCCTTTTTCAGCTGCGGCGAGGGGTTCATCTGACCGCCGATCCTTTGGAGCCGCTGCCCCAGTGCATCATTGCGGTCGAAATCGTTATCGTTATACATCAATGCCTTCTCCTTTCAAAGCTTTTCTGAGGTATTCTTTTCCTCTGGTCAGCCGCACGCGGAAGGTGCCCAGCCGAAGATCCAGCGCCTTGGCGCACTCCTCCGCTTCCATTCCTTCCATGTAATACAGCTGGAGCGGCAGGCGGTATTTGTCGGGCAGATCAAACAACACCTGCGCGATGACGCTGTCCTCTTCGGGCAGGGAGAGCAGATCGCCCAGCTCCTCCAGACTGACTGCGACGTGTTTATAGGCAGCCGACTGATAGCGCTTGCAGCAGACCAGCGTGGTGCGGATCAGCCAGGCCTTGCAATGCTCTTCGCAGTCGAATTTGCGCTCCTTTTCAAAGAGACGCAGAAAGGTCTCCTGAAAAACCTCCTCTGCCGCATCTTCGCGGCGGGTGCGGGATAGCGCGATCCGCCAGACCGTTCCGGCGTGTGCTTCTACGATAGCGTCCCGTTCGTCGTGTGGGTTGTTCATCATGACAAAACCTCCTTTCACTCTTAATTCCTCAAAAAAGCCCCGAAAATTACAAGGCGTATAAACTTTTTGAAAAATTTTTCAAAAATCTCCCTCGCCGCGTCATGCGGTGAGGGAGACCGGGTTTATTTCGCAAACTGTGCCGTGTTGACGGCGACGATAAAGCCGCCCTTGTTGTCGCCCGAAACCTGATAGTGCTCCGGATCGCCCAGCACGGGAACGTAGACGCTCCGTGCGCCATCCTCGGGTTTCACGTAGTAGATCCACCATTCGTTACCGTTGCTGTCGATGACCTTTTTCTTATCGCCATCAAACTCATAGGCGGTCAGCGAGGTCAGGTAGGTCTCGAAGGACAGCGTCGGCTCGTTGTGCAGTGCCGCCGCATGGGCAATGCCGACGTAACGGAAGGTTGAATATTTGGAGGTATCGCGAAGATGGATGAATCCGTACTTCCAGCAGTTCTCCACCAGCCAGTTGTAGTAATTTTCCTTATAATTGGTATGATTAAGGGCGTAAAGACCGTCGTCGTTGATCTCCAGATCCACGACGTAGCCGGTCGAATGCTCTACCGCCTCCAGCGAATCCTGATCGGTAACGGCGTTGAGATCCGCGTTGTAATAATATGCGTTACGAATCTGCACCACACCGGTGCCGGTGACCTCGTACAGATCGTCCATCATATCCCGGAAGGCCTCCACTGTGGTGGAATCCAGGTACAGCGGGGTGGTAGACAGCTTATAGCTCTGGGAGGAGCTGATCTTGGAGAATCCCAAAATCGAAGCCACCGTTGCGTTTATCTCTTTGCGAGCAACCAGCCCCTCACGGGTGTAGAAATGAGTCTTATCGATCAGCACCAACGCACCCTGACCGACTTTAGAAACGTCCATTTCCAACGTATCTGCACCGGGGATGATCACCTCGGAGGGATTTGCAGGGGTATCGGGCGCGGTAGTGACGGGCGTGGTGGCGGGGATTATGGGCATCGGCGTCGTAACGGTGGTATCCCATGCGTGGGTGGGCGAGTTTCCGTCGGTGGCTGCAGTGGTCACAGAGCTGTCGCCTCCTGCGGCAACAATGAGGATGGTGGCGATCAGAATCACGATCACTACCATGACCAGCGCGATGGTCGCGATCAAAAAGCCTGCCATCTTAGGCTTGTAAACGTTATTGGGTCCGGGCATTGTATTTCCTCCTTGTAAGGTCGTCCGTATCGGTGCCGCGGCACCGCCGAGTGGGTTTATATACATTATATCGCATAGATTTGAAGAAATCAATAAGAAATCGAAAACTTTTCAAAACTTTCCGCCGATTTATCAAGAGAAGATCATTTTTTTAGTGCAGACGGCCGTATTTTTTTACAAAGCCCTTGACAAGGCGGATTCACTGTGCTACAATAAAGTATCTATTGATAACGAAAGAGGAAAAGAATATGAATACCGTCCGCTTTGCAGCATATTATTACGGATTCTTTTATTTCGGCGTGAAATAAAAGTTTTTTGTGCTGCACGGCAAACGATTGTACCCTTTCCGATACAATTCTCCGCAGCCTGCCTGCGGATTTTTTATTCTTATTACCCAATCGTCCAAAGAAAAGAGGATTATTACCGTGATCGCTGTACTCAAAGGCGGTACTACCGCCGCGCAAAAAGAAAATCTCATCAAATGGCTCTCGGCGCAAGGTCTTACCGTCCACGTCTCCGAGGGAGAATACAAGACCGTTCTGGGACTCATTGGCGACACCTCCAGGATCGACATGGATCTGCTCTCGGGTCTTGAGATCGTGGATCAGGTGACCCGCATCTCCGAGCCCTTCAAAAGTGCCAACCGCAAGTTCCACCCCGAGGACACGGTGGTTTCAGCCGCCGCCTCCAAGATCGGCGGCGGTAACTTCGGGCTGATCGCGGGTCCCTGCTCGGTGGAGAGCGAGGAGCAGATCTGCACCGTGGCGGCGGCAGTCAAGGCGGCGGGCGCCACCTTCCTGCGCGGCGGTGCCTTCAAACCCCGCACCTCCCCCTACGACTTTCAGGGCATGGGCGCCGAGGGCATCGAGCTGCTTCTCAAGGCGAAGGCGGTCACCGGTCTGCCCATCGTCACCGAGATCATGTCTATCTCCCATCTGGATCTCTTCGCCGACGTGGACGTGATCCAAGTTGGCGCACGCAATATGCAGAATTTCGAACTACTCAAGCAGCTGGGCAGATGCAACAAACCCATTCTTTTGAAGCGAGGAATGTCCGCTACCCTGAAGGAAATGCTGATGAGCGCAGAATACATCATGGCAGGCGGCAACGAGCAGGTGATCCTTTGCGAGCGGGGCATCCGCAGCTTCGACCCCTACACCCGCAACGTGCTGGATCTGGCGGCAGTTCCGCTGCTGAAGGAGCTCTCCCATCTGCCCGTGGTGGTTGACCCCTCCCACGCCACAGGCGCGGCACGGCTGGTGCGTCCCATGGCACTCTCCGCAGCCGCCGCAGGCGCAGACGGTCTGATGATCGAGGTGCATAACGACCCCATGCACGCCCTCTGCGACGGCGCTCAG
>CAZFJJ010000125.1:0-6152 GCA_964519075.1 uncultured Lachnospiraceae bacterium | reverse complement strand
CTGATCATGTATGGTCTGCACCGCAATTTGCGTGTTGAGAAATGGGTCCTGTGCAATTGATGACTTCGAACCATGTCAGGTGGGGAACCAAGCAGCATTAAGGAGTATGTTCAATGTGCCACGGGAGCGCCTGTTTTGAGCGTAGATTGCCTTTCACGCATAGGTGATTCAGTTCGATTACGAGGTGTATGGTCTTATTTTGCACCCTGCTTTTGTACGCTTTTGAAGGGGAGGTATCGGTTATGCATCAGGCGTTATATCGTAAATGGCGGCCAAGGGCGTTTTCGGACGTTTGCGGGCAGGAGCATATTACCTCCGTCCTCACTTGGCAGGTGGAGAATCATAAGCTGAACCATGCGTACCTGTTCTGTGGCTCCCGCGGTACCGGTAAGACTACCTGCGCCAAAATCCTTGCCAAAGCGGCCAACTGTCCCAATACGGTAAACGGAAACCCCTGCAACGCCTGCCCGGTCTGCGAAGAGATCGACAGCGGACGCTCGGTAGAGGTTCTGGAAATGGACGCCGCCAGTAACACCGGCGTCGATTACATCCGTGACATTCGGGAAGAGGTTATTTTCACCCCCTCCCAGAACGGCACCCGCGTGTATATCATCGACGAGGTGCATATGCTCTCGGAAGGGGCCTTCAACGCACTGCTGAAAACGCTGGAAGAGCCGCCCGCAGGTGTGATCTTCATTCTGGCGACCACCGAGATGCAGGAGATTCCCGCCACGATCCTGTCACGTTGCCAGCGGTTCGACTTCCGTCGTATCTCGCTGCAGAATATCATTGATCGACTTTCCGCTATCGCTGAGGCAGAAGGCATCCATCTCACGCCCGACGGCGCCCGTCTGATCGCACGCCTTGCCCAAGGCGGTATGCGCGATGCCATCAGTATGCTGGAGCTTTGTGCAGGCGAAGGGAAGACGGTGAATGCCGAAAGCGTGTCCGCCGCCGCAGGCGTGTGCGGCAGAACCCAGGTCTCCGAAGCGGTCGCAGCGATTGCAGGAAAGGATTTCAAAAAACTGCTGACTCTGGTGGCGGCGATGTATCGCTCCTCCATTGATCTGTCGGTCTTTTTCTCGGATCTGATCTCCTATTACAGAGACATGATGGTGCAAAAAGCGCTGAAGATCACCGCCGTATCGGGACAAGTCCCCGGTGAGGTGCTGGATTACAGCGACACCGAGCTGCAAGAGCTGATCGAAAACGCGAAAGCGTTCCAATATCAAACCCTTCTGTATCACGTCAAGCTGCTGGAGGAAGCATTTCTGTCCATGCACCGCGGAGAGGACAAGCGCGTAGTCGCCGAAATGACCCTCCTGCGCCTATGCTCCGACGTGTTCGGCGACTCGCCCGAGGCGATCTCTGCAAGAATCGCCGCGCTGGAAGAAAAGCTGACCCTGCTGATCGCCGGCGGCGCGATCCCGCAAGCGTCCGCGCCTGCCGAAGCAAAGCCGACGGGATCTGCTCCTGCGATAGCCACGCCCAAGACTGTGCCCCAGTCTGCTCCCGTGGAAGCGGAGAAGACCGCACCTGCCACCGAGTCTGACGTGCGGGAAGCCTACTACGGCTGGACTGAGCTGGTCGCCCGCTACGAGAAGATCGACCAGGGCGGCGCACCCTTCCTGAGAGGCGCACAGGTCTTCGTAGACGGTGCCAAGCGACTTCACGTGGAACTGACCGACTCCTTTGCCAAACGCCTCCTGGACAGCGTTTCGGCGGCAGGAAAGCTGCGCGCCATCGCTGCCTCCGAGGGAGACGAGTTTGCAGACGTGATCATCGAAGTGGTCAAAGCACAAGCACCTACCAGATCTGCATTTGACGATCTGTTTTAATGAAATACAAAAGAATCAGAAAAGGAAGAAATCAACATGAAAGCGAGAATCCCCAAGGAATACGGCGGCGGCCCCAACAATATGCAGGGCATGATCCGTCAGGCACAAAAGATGCAGGAAGAAATGGCAGCCAAGCAGGAAGAGCTGGATGCCAAAGAATATGAGGTACAGGCAGGCGGCGGAGCCGTAACTGTAACTATCAGCGGTAAGAAGGAGATCCTGAACATCTCCATCTCCCCCGAGATCGTCGATCCTGACGACATCGAGACCCTGTCCGATATTCTGGTGGCAGGCGTCAACGAAGCCATCAAGAAGGTAGAAGCTACCAACGCTGCCGAGATGGAAAAGATCACCGGACAGATGAATATGCCCGGTCTGTTCTGATGGCAGATTACATTCTTCCGCTGGAACAGCTCATCGAGCAGTTCGCGAAGCTTCCGGGTGTGGGGCGCAAAACAGCAAGCCGTTACGCGCTCTCTATGATCGATTGGAGCGACGAGTCAGCGCGCACCTTTGCCGAGACGATCCTGTCCGCACGGTCGCGGATCGGTAGATGCAAGATCTGCAACAATCTCTGCGAGGGTGACACCTGTGCGGTCTGTAAGGACAGCTCCCGCGACCCCATCATCTGCGTCGTAGAGGACGCCAGAGCGGTGATGAGTCTGGAGCGGGTACGGGATTACCGCGGACGCTATCACGTCCTGGGCGGCGTTCTGTCGCCGATGAACGGCATCGGACCCGATCAGCTGGAGATCGCCGGTCTGCTTTCGCGTCTGAACAACGAGTCCATCGAAGAGGTCATTATCGCCACCAATCCCACCGTGGAGGGGGAGGCGACCGCGCTCTATCTGCAGAAGCTGCTGAAGCCGCTGGAGATCAAGGTCACTCGCCTTGCCTACGGTGTGCCGGTAGGAGCCGATCTGGAATATGCCGATGCAGTCACGCTTTTCCGCGCGCTGGACGGCAGACGGGAACTGTAAAACGCAAAAACTGACAAAGCCGAACGCTTTGTCAGTTTTTTTCATTCAAATGCAAGATTTCCCTTGAGAAAATCCACGGTCAGACCGGCAAATTCCCGCACCATGTAGTGGGGCATGAGAAAGAAGATCCCGTCTGCGGAGAGATGGCCGACCTCCGCCTCCAGATGACGCCGTGCGATGGCGGCACCGCGGAAGCAATGAAAATCGTTGGACACGATGAGCACAGAAATATCAGCGGAATCCTCGATCAGCTCGCGGCTGTATTGGATGTTCTCGGCGGTATCGGTGGACTTTTCCTCTAACAAGATCCGATCTGCATCGATCCCGCGAGCGATCAGCTGATTGGCAATGCAGCGTGCCTCACTCATCGGCTCGTCCGAGCCCTGACCGCCTGAAGCCACGGCGATCGTGTCGGGATGCTCGCTGAGGTAATCGTAGGCAGCGTCGATGCGCCGTTGCAGCAGCAGGCTGGGGCCGTCGGGGTTCACCTTAGCACCCAGAATGATGATATAATCGGCATCTCCGTTCGGTAGATCGGAGACGAAGCCGGTCAGGATCGCGATCTCACCGGCGGCAAACAAAAGCAGACATACGACAGGCAGCAGTGCGATCAGCGCGATCACCCATTTTTTCGTCCGCTTTACGAAGGCAAAGATAGGCGGCACAAGGATGGCCAGGGCGAGGAAGCAGGCGCCTATCATGATCCAGATATACAGGATGGAGGTGTGGATCAGTCCTGCTACGAATCCGACCAGGACGTAATACAACCAGCAAAGCGAACCGGCAACTGTGCAGAGCGTGCGCAGTACCCGCTGTGTGCGGGTCTTACAGGGAGGAAGGTGTTTGAGCATTGCGCGTTCCTTTCGGTTAGAATTAATCAGTTGGGAGAACCGACGAGGATGCCCTCTTTCTCCAGGGGATAGTAAGAGACGGGTTGACCGCCGATCCATAGCTCACAGTAGCAGGTGATGCCGTCGGTGTAGCCGTCAGATGCGCCCTGCCAGCCGCCCATGCCGATCACCGAATCGGAGGTCACGTAGGTGCCAACCTCTACCTCGGTGCTGTACAAACAGTAGTATACGCTCATCAATCCCCAGCCGTGATCCACCACGATGGTATTGCCGCCGTATGCGGTAGTGGTCACGGCAACTACCATTCCGTTACCGACCGACTTGATCTCGGTGCCTGCATAGGCGACGAAGGCGAGTCCGTTGGAGTAGAATTGATCTTCCTCTCGGTTGGTGTTGTGGATGATCTGACCGAATTGCGCACGGACGCCTTCATAGGTATGGATCACGAACTGATCGGCGTACAGCGTAGAGGTAACCGGAAGAGAGGCGATCAGATTGCCAAACTCTGCCAGATTGTTCTCGGTTCGGACGGCGGTATTGACCTTTCCGCTATAATTGTAGCATTTTATGGTAGTTGAATGGGAAGCTTCGGTAACGTTCAACTTCAGGGCGTACTCTTTTCCTTGGCAGGTAATGGTGAAGGTGTACGTTCCGGCACCGAAGGCAAGGTCGTGGGGGACGGGGATCAGTGCCCGAACATAGTCGCCGTCACGGATAAAGGTGGGTGTGACACCGATAGACGGAGAGGAGGTGAAGGAGAGATCGGACAGATCTTCCACAAATTCACCGGATAGAACTACGAATTCACCCAGACCAACCGATGTCTCACCAAGCCAAAAATGCGCTGCCGGATCAAAGATGGTTTGTACGTTGAAGCAAAAGCGCGCAGATCCGGCGTATTTTGAACCTTCCTGCTCTTTCCAATCGGCTTCCAGCGAAAAATGCAATAAGGTGTCGTTTCGGATCAGTTTTTTCAGCGTGGTGGACGCATCGTATCCTGCAAGGCTGCCCTTGTACAGGATCTGCTCGCTGTCGTCGGTAATTACCAGCAGACTGCTGTCGGGAATACGGCTGGAGGCAAGAGTGATGCCAATATACGAAGCCGCGTAGGTGGGGATTTCGGGGTTCTCCTCTGTTATTTCGTGTGCCTTTCCGCTGTAGGTATAATACGTCCAATTGACCGACGATGCACTCAGCGTTTCGCCCGCTACGGTTAACGTGGGTACCACCGAAGCAGGGTACAGATCGGCGGAATGCTCGCTATCCAGAAATGCGATGGTATCAGCAGCATTGATTCGATAGGCATCCCCTGCAGGATCTATCATATAGCTGTTGCTGGGGCTGACGGTAGAGAAGTAATAGCGGTAGGTCGAACGGACTCCGTTGGTGACGAAAACTGCGCGGTAGCCTGAGTCAGCAGCTAAATCATCGGGGAGCTGATCAATGGGATTTGCGTTTCCGTTCAGCTTGAGCAGAAAGGAAATAAATTCAGCTCCGTCTTTATCCGAATTGACAAACTCGCAGTTACTGCCGGACGGTCGAGTCCAAATGAGCGACGACACCTCAGCGGAGGGGAGTGGAGACTTTTGTGCGTTCAAATAAGTAAGCAGTGCCATCAGCGAAGGGATCAGGCAGACTGCAATCAGTATCAAACGTTTGACCAGTTTGTTCATATATCCTCAAAAATCGTATGCGTTAAATAGTTTCGACAAGATTATCATTATTATATCATATCCGGCATAGGATTTCAACGAAAAATTGTGAACTCTTTGCATATTTCCTCGGAATTTTGCATGAATGATAGAAGAGACGAAAGGAGGTCTGCCACGAATGAAACGGATTTTGATATTGTTGACGGCAGTCCTGCTGCTGGGCGGCTGCAGAGGCAGGGAACCTACTGCCACCGATCTTCTGGCCAAGCTGATCACCGCGACGCATATGCCTGCGGCAGAGATCTATTTCGGCGGCGCATTTTACGAAGAGACGGGATATTTGTCCGAAGAAGCGAGCCGACTTTTGTACGACGGGCATATTCCAGCCAAGCTTTCGGACGAGTATGCCGTTGCGCTCAGCAAGGACGATCGCATCGTAGAGATCCATCTCTATCATGCGCTGGACGCCGAAAAGGCGGATGCCATTGAATCGCAGCTGAGGATGCGACAGAACGCATTGGTCAATCGGGAGAACTATTTTTACGATCCCGACGGTATCGCACAGGAAGCGGTGATCTGGCGGCGCGGTAAATGGGTATGCCTTCTGGTGACCGCCGATAACGATGCGGCAAGAGACGTGCTCAAATCGATGCTCTGAATACCTGTGTTGCTGTGTCATAGCATTGACAAATTGCGAACGTTATGTGCAACCATATCCCCAAAACGAGGCAACGATGATGCTCGATATGCAAAATAATCCACCAAACGCACCCGACCGGGTGCGTTTGGTGTGTGAAATCAACATTTTTCTATCTATTTCGACAAAAAAAT
>CAZFJJ010000124.1:0-6185 GCA_964519075.1 uncultured Lachnospiraceae bacterium | reverse complement strand
GCAACAAGTCCGGTACCCGCGTGGTGGATACCCGCGCGTCCAACGTGGATCTGTCCAAGTACGACGAGCGTCTGGATCATCTGGCAAGCAACGACAAAGCAGCCGGCGGCAAGAGCAGCGGCTTTGATTCCAACCGTCAGAAGCTGAAAAAGCAGAACAACAATAACCAGAAGGGTGGTAAGCCTGAATGGAACAAGGGCGGCAAACAGCAGGGCAAGAATAAGAAGGACGCCCCCAAGCCTACCAAGCAGCAGGTCAGCATCACCGTCCCCGAAGAGATCTCGGTAGGTGAGCTGGCATCCCGTCTGAAGGTCACCGCTGCAGAGGTCATCAAGCGTCTGATGATGCTGGGCATTATGGCCAGCGTCAACCAGATCATCGACTACGATACTGCCGAGTACGTTGCAACCGAGCTTGGTGCTAACGTGTCCAAGGAGGTTGTGGTCACTATCGAGGATAAGCTCTTCGACGCCAGCGAGGACGCAGAAGAGAACCTGGTCGAGCGCGCTCCCGTTGTCTGCGTTATGGGTCACGTTGACCACGGTAAGACCTCCATTCTGGACTCCATCCGTCACGCCAACATCGCCGCAGGCGAGGCAGGCGGTATTACCCAGCACATCGGTGCGTACCGCGTGAACATCGACGGCAAGGACATCACCTTCCTGGATACTCCCGGTCACGAAGCGTTCACCGCAATGCGTGCAAGAGGCGCAATGGCAACCGATATCGCCATTCTGGTCGTTGCCGCAGACGACGGCATCATGCCTCAGACCATCGAGGCGATCAACCACGCCAAGGCAGCTAACATCGACATCATCGTTGCCATCAACAAGATGGATAAATTCGGTGCAGATCCCGATCGGATCAAGCAGGAAATGACCCAGTACGGTCTGGTTCCCGAGGAATGGGGCGGCGACGCCATCTGCGTTCCCGTATCCGCTCTCACCGGCATGGGCATCCCCGACCTTCTGGAGAACGTACTGCTGGTAGCAGAGGTGAAGGGCCTGCGTGCAAACCCTAACCGCCGTGCAAAGGGTATCGTCATCGAGGCTCGACTCGACAAGGGACGCGGTCCCGTTGCCACCGTGCTGGTACAGAACGGTACGTTGAAGGCAGGCGACGTAGTGATCGCAGGTACTTCTGTCGGTCACGTCCGTGCCATGACCAACGATAAGGGTCAGCAGCTCAAGACTGCCGGCCCCTCCGTTCCCGTCGAGATCATCGGTCTGTCCGAGGTTCCCGAGGCAGGCGACGAGTTTGCAGCAGTAGCAGACGAGCGCATGGCTCGCGAGCTGGTAGAAAAGCGCAAGCAGGAGCTTAAGGAAGCCGAATTCCGTGCCAACGCAAAGGTTTCTCTGGACGCGCTCTTTGCTCAGATCAACGACGGTGCCAAGGAGCTGAAGATCATCGTCAAGGCAGACGTGGGCGGTTCCGCCGAGGCTGTCAAGGCATCTCTTCTGAAGCTCACCAACGAGGAAGTCAAGGTCAGCGTCATCCACTCGGCAGTGGGCGGCATCACCGAGGGCGACGTCATGCTGGCAGCAGCATCCAACGCGATTATCGTTGGCTTCAACGTGCGTCCCGACCGCGGCGCGCTGGACAGCGCCGAGCGTCAGAAGGTTGACATCCGCACCTACCGCATCATCTACGAGTGCATCGAAGAGATCGAAGCAGCAATGAAGGGTATGCTGGCTCCCAAGTTCAAGGAAAGCCTGCTGGGTCACGCAGAGGTTCGTCAGACCATCCGCGTTCCCAACGTGGGCACCATCGCAGGTTCTTATATCACCGACGGTAAGATCAACCGTAACGCTCAAATTCGTGTCGTCCGCGACGGCATCGTGATCTTCGAAGATAAGATCTCCTCTCTCCGCCGTTTCAAGGATGATGTGAAGGAAGTCGCACAGGGCTACGAGTGCGGCATCGGTCTCGACCGCTTCAACGACATCAAGGAAGGCGACGTCCTCGAAGCCTTCGAAATGGTGCAGATTTAATGTATTTGAGGCTCCGCCTCAAATTCCGGCAGGAAACTTCTTGAAAGAAGTTTCCTGCACCTTCAAGAACTTTTATAAAGCCCGACGAATACTCATCAGGCGGGTAAAGTGAATCGCTCCGAGTATTGGATATGCTGTATCCAATGCTCGGAGCGATGTTTCTGTATGGGCTTGACAATCCCACACAAAACCGCTATAATAAAGGCATCGGGCAACCGATGCCTTTATTTCAGTCTTGAGGATAGTAAGCACCAAATCTATCGGTTGAACGATCCACCGGAACATTTTGTAAGTAAATGCTGAAGATTATAATCAAGTCAAAATTCAAATCACCCAAAGGATATAGAACACTATGAAAACCATTATTCTGATACGGCATTCCGCTGTCGAAAGACTCCCCAATATCAATCCCAACGATACTCCGTTGTCCTTGCGCGGCGAGATGTTAGCACAGAGATTATTCATCCATAAAGAGTTGCAGAACATCCGCCACGTCTATTCGTCTCCCTACAAACGCGCTTACGATACCGCCCGAATGTCCGGCAGGCAGGTCATTGCCGATTATCGGCTCGTGGAAAGAGATTGGGGCGATCCGTCCACGATGGATGAATCCTTTTGGGAAAAGCAGTATATCGATCACGATTTCAAAAACACGAACGGTGAATCGTTCAATGACGTAAAAGAGAGAATGACTTCTTTTATGACGGACTTGCTTTCCAAGATCAACGAGGATGAAGTTGCAGCAGTCGTTTCTCATGCAGGAGCGATCTGTGCTTATCTTTTGAATTACTGCAGCATTACCGTGCTGAATGCTCAAGAAAAGATCCGAGAGATCTCATTTCACGGCAATGTCGTACTCAGCGGAAAACTAAAAACGCCGAGTGCTTTTATCCTTGAATGGGATAAAGGCGAACTGATCAATATGAGGTACCTATGAACAACGAATTTCTCCCCATCACCCGCGCCGAATGCGAGGCTCGGGGATGGGATGCCCCCGATTTCGTCTACGTCTGCGGCGACGCTTACGTTGACCACCCCAGCTTCGGCATGGCGATCATTTCCCGTGTGCTGGAAAATGCAGGCTTTCGCGTGGCGATCCTCTCTCAGCCCGACTATAAATCCTGCGACGATTTCAAACGCTTCGGTCGTCCTCGCCTCGGCTTTTTGGTGTCGAGCGGCAACATCGACTCCATGGTGGCGCATTATACCGTCTCCAAGAAGAAGCGCAGCTACGACTATTACAGCCCCGGCGGAAAGATGGGTCTGCGCCCCGACCGCGCGGTGATCGTCTACTGCAACCGCATCCGCGAGGCGTACGGCGACGTGCCGATCATCCTGGGCGGTCTGGAGGCATCCCTGCGCCGCTTTGCCCACTACGATTACTGGGACAACAAGGTCCGCCGCTCAGTACTGGTAGACTCCCGTGCCGACCTTCTCACCTACGGTATGGGCGAGAACATCCTCCTTCGGATCGCGAAACTTCTTGACAAAGGCGTTCCCGTGAAAAAGATTCACGACGTGCGTGGCACCGTCTACCTCACCACCCCCGAGGACAAGATCCACTACGAGGTGGAGCAGGGCTTTGATTACAACGATCTCAAGACCCACCAAGAAACCTACGCCAAGGCGTTCGCCATGCAGTACCGCAATCAGGACGCCATCAGCGGAAAGGCGATTACCGAACTGTACGACGGCAAAATGCTGGTGCAAAATCCGCCCATGCCGCCGCTGGAAAGGGAAGAGCTGGACAAGGTCTACGCTCTCCCGTATACCCGCAGACCTCACCCTGTCTACGACAAAGACGGAGGAGTTCCCGGTATTGCCGAGGTGGAATTCTCCCTGACACATAACCGTGGCTGCTTCGGCGCTTGTAACTTCTGCGCGCTTGCCTTCCATCAGGGACGAAGCGTTCGTTCCCGCTCCATCGAAAGCGTGGTAAGTGAAGCGAAACTCCTCACTACGCTTCCCGGCTTCAAGGGCTACATCCACGACGTAGGCGGTCCTACGGCGAATTTCCGCTATCCGGCCTGCGATAAGCAGATCGAGCATGGCGTTTGTACCAACCGCAAATGTCTCGCTCCTACGCCCTGCAAACAGCTCAAGGTAGATCACAGCGAGTACGTGGAGCTGCTGAAGCAGGTGGAGGCTCTTCCCAAAGTGAAGAAGGTCTTCATCCGCTCGGGCATCCGTTTCGACTACTTGGTTTACGACAAGGACGAGTCCTTCTTCAAAAAGCTGGTTCACGATCACGTCAGCGGTCAGCTTAAGGTCGCACCCGAGCATTGCTGCAACAGCGTTCTCGGCTATATGGGAAAGCCCTCTATCGAAGTCTATAACCGCTTCAAATCGCGTTATTTCGAACTCACCAAGAGCTTTGGCAAGGAGCAGTATCTGGTGCCCTACCTTATGTCCAGCCATCCCGGCAGTACCGTCAAGGATGCCATCGAGCTGGCACTTTACCTGAAAAAGAGCGGATACGCTCCCGAGCAGGTGCAGGATTTCTATCCGACCCCCGGCACGGCATCCACGGTCATGTTCTACACCGGTCTGGATCCCTTCACCATGAAGAAGGTCTACGTTGCCACCGACTACGAAGAAAAGAAGATGCAGCGTGCGCTCCTCCAATGGAATCGAAAGGAGAACCACGAGACAATCCGCATCGCCCTTCGCAAAGCAGGACGCACTGATCTCATCGGCTACGGCGACGACTGTCTCGTACCGCCTGAGCGTGCAGGAAAGCCGAGCGCGCGGCCGGCAGGGAAGTTTACACCTCGCAGCGATCGCCCCGAACAAAGAAAAAATGCGCCTCGTGGAAGCAAAAGCAAAAAGAAATAGAGTACTCATATGAACGAAATAATCGAAAAAGAAATCGTTTCTTTGTATATCACGGACCGCAAGACGGAACGAATCCTATACGAACTGTCACATCCACGAAAACGCGAACAATGCATTTGGACACTCAGCCGTTACTTTCGAAACGACGTGGTGACCGCCATAGATAAGCACAAAGCTACCGCGCAGGAGATCGTCCGACAAATGCTTGAACGGGGATATAATAACGAACAGTGCTATCTTTTATCAGTGGATCCCCAAACGGACGGCACCGAATGCACGCTCTCCGAAGCACTATCCAAAACGGACGTCGCAAGCCCGATGCTGGTCTACTCTCCGGAGCATAAGATCGCTTATTGGCAAGGGGAAGAGGAGCTTTCCGACACCGAGCGCATGATTTTAAGTAAAGGCTGATTCTTTTTCCGAGCGCACCGAAATTTTTCAAAAAGTTCTTGACAAAGGCTCACGTTTGTGCTATACTATATTCCGTCGTTGGGATGTGGTGTAGCGGCAGCACACGAGACTTTGACTCTTGTAGTAAAGGTTCAACTCCTTTCATCCCAGCCAAAAGACGGCAAGTTTCAACCGAAGCTTGCCGTCTTCAGTTTATTCAAAACGGCAACAGGGACGAGCGCGGCAGTCAAGCATCAAACGATATAGACACGATGCACAAATCAATAGCGTCCAAAGCGGGTCGAAAGCTGTTGAATTATATCTATTGATAGATTTTTTCGACAATTTGCACAAAATATGAAATTCACTCTTGCAAAATATGAACTAATCATGTATAATTAAAGCACACCTCCCGATAAGCTCACCCAAACGGACAAGCAGGGATATACGAAGGAGAATTGATCATGTTGACCAGAGAAACGATTGTTAAAAACGTTACGGGACTTACCGCTAAACCTGCAACGGAGTTTGTACTCAAAGCCAATACCTTCCAATGCTCAATCTGGGTAGAGTACGGCGAACGCAGAATCAACGCTAAAAGCTTGCTCGGTGTCCTTTCTCTTAAGATCATGAAGAACATGACGATTTGCATCGTCACCGACGGTCCTGACGAAGCGGACGCTATGCAAGCACTCTGCACGATGCTGGAGACCGAATAGTATCTTTCTATTTGATTTGCTCCAAGGGGCATCCCCTTGGAGCTTTTTTATAGAATTATTTTGATTTGCCTGTATTTTCATATTGCATTTTGTCAAATCTTATGCTATAATAAAGCATATGCATAGAAATTGTCTGTGCCTCCTTGTCTCTGAAAGGATAATCTATGTTAGGCTATTATAACTATACTGTAATACTCACGTATCTGTCGCTGGGATCTGCGGTATCCGGTCTGTTTATTGCATCAAACGG
>CAZFJJ010000123.1:0-6214 GCA_964519075.1 uncultured Lachnospiraceae bacterium | reverse complement strand
GTAACGCCGCCCGAGTCGAATGCCATAGGCAACAGGTCGATGTTGTCGTTGACCGACAGGATCAGTGCCAAAGCAAAGAGCAGCATATAAAACAGCATCAGAATGCTGGAGAGTCTGCGATTGAAAATAATACGCAGGATCGCCACGATCAGGAAGGCACCCACGCCGAAGCCGACGGTGTAGATCAGAAGCTTTCCGCTCATGACCGAGCTGACCTGATTGGCCAGCACCTGCAGATCGGGCTCCGCGATGGTGATCAGCATACCCAGCACAAAGCAGACCGCCAGCAGCCAGCCGATGGTTTTTTGTCGGGAAAGACCTGCACCGACATGGGTTCCCATAGGGGTCATGGCGATATCCGCGCCCAGATTGAACAGTCCGATGCCGATGATCAGCAGAAGCGCTCCGATGGTAAAGGAGATCATTTCCACACGGTTAAAAGAGGATCCGGGAAGCAACGCCACCACGTATACCAGCAGCGTAATCGGCAATGCCGAAACCAAGGCTTCACGAATCTTCGACCATAATACGTTCAATACATTCACCTGCCTGAATCGTTGTATCATCGGAATACAATTCCCGATGTTCTATTAATTATATTATATCACAAGACTTTTGATTAAACAAGTTGTAAAAATGCCGATTTATTTTAACAAAATCGGCACTTTTATGTGAAAAATTGACTTGCGCCCACCGGCATTTAACAGGCGTCAGAATATACCAACGGACGGTTTTGCAGGATCAATCGCTGATACAGCGAACGATGGCTTCCACCGTCCGCTCGATCTGCTCTTGGTTGCTGATCGAAGGAGTGCCGTCGCCCTCCTGGGCACCGTACATACCGAAGTAAGCGTGACAGCCTCCCTCCAGTACGACCTCGGTGAAATCATCGGGCAGATTGGTCTTGTTTTGGTTGTATTTGTCCCGATTCAGTACACGGTCTTCACTTCCGAAAACCGATAATACGTTAAGCTTCGCGTTTGATAGGTCGGCAGTCGAGTAGGATCCCAAAAGGATCAAACCTTCATATTCCTTTACATGATCGGAAAGATAAGATGCTGCCATAGAACCGCCAAGCGAATGACCGCCGATGTACCAACGATCGATTTCGGGAAACATTTCCTGTATTCCGTCGGCGGCGTCCACGTCAAAGACGGCAATATTGAGGGGCATCTCCACCAGCACGCATAGAATATCCTGCTCTGCACAAGCCGCCATCAACGGCAAGTATGCGGTGTATTCCACCTTGCCGCCGGGATAGAAGATCAGTCCGGCAGAGGGATTTTCGGGCTTGAAAACAATCGTTCCGTCCTCAAGGGTGTAATGCTCAACCTCATCCATAGGCGCAAATGCTTCGATCGCCTCCATATCCGCAGGGTAGTAATCGCAAAGATAGATCACGCAAGCACCGATGATCACCGTCAGTACAAGAACGACAGACGTGATCCATATGAACCGTTTTCTTTTAAGTTTATTGGATAAAAAGCTCATGCTGATCCTTTCAATCGTGCTTTGATCCGATAGAATCCATATCGTATCCAATAGAAGGGAGTGTCTTGTTACGGATCGAAATGCCGTTTGCAGACGAGGTGAGAGTGGCTTCGTAATTCTCGCCGGTAAGCTCCAGAGTGAATTCGTCTGTTGCAGTGACCGCACGCAGAGTGGAGATCCGATTGCCATCTGCGTCCGCCAGATATGCCGTCAACACGTACTCGCCGTACTTATTGGGGAAACGATCGGGGGAGATTACCAGGTCGCTTTCAAAGCATAGCGTCTCGCCCGAGTAGTGCAGATCCACGTGGCCTACCTCTTGATGCTCGCTTGCAGATGCCCATACGAAAACCAGCGAATAATCGCCGTCCTCCTTCAACAGAATCGAGGGAGCAAGCGTTGCCGTGATCTTGGTCAGCGAGATCTCGTGGGTCGCCTGATCTACCGAAGCGGCTCCGTCTATCGAATAGTCCAGAAATTCAAAATACTCATAATGCGCCGTTTGCTCTTCAAAGGCAATTGCGGGCTCGCTTGCCAATTGGTTCATTGCCTCGGCAGTGATCTGTTCGGTCATCAGCATGGAGGTCAAGGAATAGAAGGTATTTTCCGTCAGATCCTTTCCGTATATCTCGTCGCCAAAGCAAAATCGCTCGTCGTGCTCTGCATAGCCGTAGATCACGCCAATGACCTCGCTGATCATATCTTCCTTTACGGTAAGCCCCAAATCTGCAGCAACGTCCCGAATGGCTTGCAGTGCTTCTTCGGCAGTCCATGCAGAGGCGGTCGCACCTTCCTCTTGGTGGACAATCTGATTGAGCTCAATGATAGGCTCGCTGGTTGATCCATGGTAGTTCACGTCGTATTTGCAGTTGCCGTCAGGTGTCACTTCTCCCGGATTGACGCCGCTGTACGGGAAAACAAATTCACCTTTTTCGGTTTTCAAAACGGCTCGCTCATCCCTTTCGCAGGTGACGGAGCTCCAACCGTCTAAGCAGTTCAGGCTGAAGGAGAAGCTTACGGAAGGCTCGGAGATGTTCCAGCCGCCTACGATGTTGTTATCCGCAGACAGGATCGTACCGCTGTTTTGTCTCAATTCATATGAAAAGTAATCGGTGGAAATATAATAGTCTTTATCAAATTGATAAACGATCTCTCCAACCGGGTTTCCTGCTACATCCCAGGCACCGATCGCGGAAATGCAGGCGGTTGCCCATTCGTTGTTTTGCAGATCGTATACGGTCAGCTTCTCCGATTTGTGTTGCTCCGGAAAGGAGACCGAAACGTAGGAGTGATCCTCCAAATAATACAGCTGATTGGCATTGACGATCTCAGTATCGTTGAAGGTGACCAAAATGCCCTGCATCTGCAGCTTGCCGTCGGGGGTATAGGATACGGAAAGCCGATTATAGTATTGATCGCCGTTGCTGGCAGGATAACGCTGTTCGATCACCACTACATCGCGATTGACGTCGTATTGCAAACGGTAATCCCGGTACACACCGTGACCGGGCAGGGTAGAAAGGTTGCCGGAAACCTGCTCTGTATAATAGGTGATCCAGGTAGAAAAGGTCTTGCAGGCAGACAGAGCCTGATTTTTGATGATCTTCAGATTGGCAATGGTAGCGTCGATGCCGGTGTAGAACTTGCCAAAGGTCATGAAATTCGGGTCAGATTGATCGGATTCGGGCTGTTCTGAAGGGTCTTGGGGATAATAAGTGCTATATTCTCCGCCGCTATCTCGCAGAGGAACGATCGTCCCGGTAGAAGCGTCGTCCGATTTTGCAGAAAGCGAGCCGATTTGACCGAACGATACGCTTTGCCGCGTAGCACCGATCACCTCGGCAATGGTGGGCACCCTGTCCAGCTCGTTAGCCAGCTCGGTTGCCGCTGTCAATAGGGTCTTGTCTGCATTCGAAGTTGCGTCATCGCCGCAGGATGAGAGCATTCCAGTAAGGATGCAGAGCATACAAAGGATAGAGATCCATTTTTTCATAGGTATTCCTCCGAAGATATACATTGTTTCGTTTTTACCGCAAACTCCCGCGCGATCTTCTCTAAAATCTCCTCATCGGCGGGGCAGAAGGGGTACTGCGGAATCTCACTCGGCGTGATCCAGCGGATGTCGTTGTGCTCCAGCAGCTGCGGCACGCCCTTGGCGATGGTGGCGTGGAAAAGAGTCAGGTGCACCGTGATGTCGGGGTATTCGTGTACCACCTCGGTAAACACCTCGCCCACCGACAGGGTGACGGCAAGCTCCTCTTGGCACTCACGGATCAGCGCCGCCTCCTTAGTCTCGCCCGGCTCCACCTTTCCGCCCACGAACTCCCAAAGAAGCCCGCAGGATTTGTGGGCAGGACGCTGGCAGATGAGAAATTTTTTGTGACTCCCGTCCCGGATCAGGGCGGCTACAACCTCAACCATTTCAATACTCCTTATGGATTCGATACTGCATTATACCACGAAAGACACCGCCAATGCAAGGGTTATTTGTAAAAAACACGATTTGTCTTCCGATTGCTTGCATTTTTTGCCCTTCCGTGCTATACTGTAACTGACAAATCACAGAAACGGAGTCCCCCCTATGAACGAAAACCCAAAATTCGCCGGCAATCCCATCATCCCCGATCCCGCCGCCGACCCCACGATGGTGCAGTTTGGCAACAAATACTACGTTTACCCCACCTTCGGCGGCATTCCCGAAGTCGGCTTCGGCACTTGGTCGTCGGATGACCTGACCGATTGGAAAAACGAAGGAATGATCCTAAAATTTTCCGATCTCTGCTGGGCAAATAAGGACGCTTGGGCACCCGACATCATCGAGCGCAACGGCAAGTATTACTTCTACTTCAGCGCGGCCAGCTCTATCGGCGTTGCGGTGTCCGACTCTCCTACGGGTCCCTTCGTGGATCCTCTCGGTAAGCCCCTCATCGCCTTCGAGGAGGATATGTCCACCATCGATCCCTGCGTTTTTATTGACGATGACGGTAGAACCTACCTCTATTGGGGCGCAACCTTCTACGGCAGGATGTTCATGCAGGAGCTCTGCGCCGACATGATCTCCTTCAAGGGCGAAAAACAGGTGGTCTTCGATTATTCGCTGGAGAAGGACTACCACTGCGAAGGCTCCTATGTCTTTAAGCGGAATAATCTCTACTACTACCTCTGGAGCGAGTACATCTGGTGCGACTCTCCCGCTTTGAGGATCGACCACAGCTACAGAGTCAACTATGCGGTCAGCGATCGTCCCGAGGGTCCCTTTACCAAGGAGCTGTCCCGTGTGCCGATCCTGTCCACCGATATGGAGCTGGAGTTCATCGGCCCCGGTCACAACTCTATCCTGAACGTCCCCGGCACCGACGAGTATTTCATCATCTACCACCAGCATCAGGGCGACGCCAAATTCCGCCGTGCTAACATTGACCGCCTGACCTTCAACAAATTTGGCGGTATCAACACCGTCCGCATGACCAAAGAGGGCGTACCTGCACATCCGATCTACTGTTGGCTTTCTCACGCTACCACGGGCGTCCATCCTGCAGGTGAGGATAAGGCGTTCACTCTCGGCACTCGCATAGCGGCAGACGAGATTGAATCGGTAACCCTCTATGCTAACGGCGAAGTCGTCTATGCAGGCGGCTATGTCGACACGCTCGTCTGGAAAGCGCCCAAGGCAGGCGTGTACAAGGTCTATGCAGTTGTCACCGATAAGGCAGGGAAGAGCTATACCGCGAAAGCACTGAATGCGGATGTGGTATAATACAATACATAGCGAAACCACCGACGGGGAGCATCCCGGTCGGTGGTTTGCGTTATATAATCGGTTTGATTTGTGGCTATTGTTTTACCCACACGTCTATTTCACTCTTGCGTGGCATCTCAAAAAGTGCGCCGAACTTAACTGCCAGATTCTCGTCCACAAAATAAGCGCTGGCTTCATTCGCCAAAACTGCGCTGTTTCGTTTCTGAAGGCGTGCTTTCCAAGTCTCATCGCTAATGTCAATATAATGGAATTCACACGGAATATTACGAGAATTGTAAAATGCCCTTGCGAAGTTCCGTTCTTCCTTCATCCAGAAGCCCCAATCAAGCACTACATTGATTCCCGATTCGATGAATTCTAAGGATTTGTCGAACAAGTAATTTTGCGTTCTCTCTACGTACGTATCGTGCATATCACCGCAATATTGACCAAACAAGGCAAGAGTTATTTCATCGACTGAAAGCAGTACGGTATGGTTCTGACGGCACAGCTCCTTTGCGTACGTACTTTTACCACTACAGATCTTACCGCAGATAAGAATTACTTTAGCCATTCATTTTTCTCCTGTTATTCCCTTAACTCAATCCCCACGGGACAGTGATCGCTTCCCATCACATCACCAAGGATAAAGCTATCCTTCACTCTCGGAAAGAGCCGATCCGACACCACAAAATAGTCGATGCGCCAGCCCGCGTTCTTCTCCCGCGCCTTCATCATATAGCTCCACCAGGAATACTGGACCTTATCGGGATAGAGGGCACGGAAGGTATCGGTGAAGCCGCTATTCAGCAGCTCGGTGAACTTACCCCTCTCCTCATCGGAAAAGCCTGCGCTGTGATGGTTGGTCTTGGGATTCTTCAGGTCGATCTCCTCGTGCGCTACGTTCAGATCGCCGCAGTAGATCACTGGCTTCTTCGCATCCAACTCCAGAATGTACGCACGGAGCGCATCCTCCCAAGTCAT
>CAZFJJ010000122.1:0-6282 GCA_964519075.1 uncultured Lachnospiraceae bacterium | reverse complement strand
GACATTATCGGCATCCCCGCGGAGGGATGCCCCGCAGTTTCCGCTAAGGCGGGGTTGAATATCGAGGAAGTACTGGAAGCGGTCGTCCGCGACATTCCCGCCCCCGAAGGTGACCCCGACGCCCCTTTGAAGGCGCTGATCTTCGACTCCTACTACGACCCCTATCTGGGCGTGGTAGTCTACATTCGCGTGATGGACGGCACTCTCCGTGCCGGTCAACGCATCCGCATGATGCACGCAGGCTCTGAATTTGACGTGGTGGAGGTAGGCACCCTCACCGCATTCGGTCTGCATAAGGAAGAATCCCTCTGTGCAGGCGAGGTTGGCTATATTACCGCCAGCATCAAGACGGTAGCCGATACGCAGGTGGGCGATACCGTAACGCTTGCGACAGAGCCAACGGACGAGCCTCTGCCCGGCTTCAAGAAGGCACTTCCCATGGTCTTCTCGGGCGTATATCCCGCAGACGGCTCCCGCTACGGCGATCTACGTGACGCGCTGGAAAAGCTCCAGCTCAACGACGCGTCCCTCTCCTTTGAGCCTGAAACCTCCGCAGCCCTTGGCTTCGGCTTCCGTTGCGGCTTCTTGGGGCTTCTCCACATGGAGATTATTCAGGAGCGCATCGAGCGCGAGTTCAATCTGGACATCATCACCACCGCCCCCAGCGTAATCTACAAGATCACCCGCAGAGATGGAGAAGTGGTCTATATCGACAACCCCACCGGCTATCCCTCTCCCGACGAGATTGAGGAAGCGGCAGAGCCGATGATCCACGCCAATATCATCACCCCCGTAGAGTTCGTGGGCGGTATCATGGATCTGTGTCAGGATCGTCGCGGCGTATTTTTGGACATGAAGTATCTGGACGCTACCCGTACCGAGCTGCATTACGAGATGCCGCTGAACGAGATCATCTACGACTTCTTCGACGCGCTGAAATCCCGCAGTAAGGGCTACGCTTCGCTGGACTACGAGTTCTCCGAATACAAGAAGAGCAAGCTGGTGAAGCTGGACATCCTGCTCAACGGCGACGTTGTAGACGCTCTCTCCTTCATCGTCCACGAGGAAAAGGCCTACGGTCGCGCCCGCAAGATCTGCGAAAAGCTGAAGGAAAACATCCCGCGCCAGCTCTTTGAGGTGCCCGTGCAGGCTGCGATCGGCGGAAAGGTCATCGCCCGTGAAACGGTCAAGGCAATGCGCAAGGACGTTTTGGCGAAGTGCTACGGCGGTGACATTACCCGTAAGAAGAAGCTGCTGGAGAAGCAGAAGGAAGGCAAGAAGAAGATGCGTCAGCTGGGCAGTGTCCAGGTGACCCCCGAAGCCTTTATGGCCGTACTGAAAATGGACGACGACAACTGATGAAACGGATCGGATTATACATTCATATCCCATTCTGTCTGCAAAAATGTGCCTACTGCGATTTCTACTCCATTCCGGGCAGAGACGAGGCACTGCAAAACCGGTATATCAACGCTCTGACGCTCCATATGAAGACCCTGTCCGCCGCTATGGAGGACAGGGTTTTTGATACCGTCTATATAGGCGGCGGTACCCCCGGACTGCTGACGGCAGAGATGCTCACCGCGCTGATGAATGGGATCAGAGTCAATTTTAATCTTGCTAAGGACGCAGAAATCACCCTCGAAACCAACCCCGCCGTAGCGGATGAAGCCAAATTTCGCGTGATGCGGGAGCTGGGTATCAACCGCCTTTCTATGGGTATGCAATCATCCCAAGAAAGGGTGCTAAAGACCCTTGGACGGCTCCATACCTTCGCTCAGTTCGCCGAAACCTTCGGGGAAGCCCGACTGGCAGGCTTTGAAAATCTCAGCGCAGACGTGATGTACGCCCTTCCCGGGCAGACAGTGGATGGACTGCTGGAGACTTTGCACTTACTCATCGCCCTCTCTCCCGAGCATATCTCTATGTACGGGCTGAAGGTGGAGGAAAACACCCCCTTCGGTCGAATGGGCGAAAATCTCCCTCTCCCCGACGAAGACATCCAGTGCGAGATGTACGAGCGTGCCTGTGATTTGCTGGAGAAGAGCGGCTATCACCGATATGAGATCAGCAATTTTGCGAAGGCTGGTTATGAATCCCGTCATAATCTCCGTTACTGGCACAGAGAAGAGTACCTGGGGCTGGGTTCCGCTGCCCACTCCTTCGTGGATGGCGTTCGGTACAGTTACCCCCGTGATATTATGGCGTATATCACCGAATTGGAGCAGGGAAAACTCCCCGAACCCGACAGCCGTGTAATGCTCACTCTCGCTGAGGCAAAGGATGAGGAGATCATGCTGGGGCTTCGCCTTGCAGAGGGGATCATTGCTACCGAAGAGCTGCTTGAAAAGTGCAAAAACTATCTCCGCTATGGGTTTATGGAACGAAAAGGCGATAGGATTGCGTTTACCACGAAGGGGTTCTTGGTGAGTAATACGATCTTGGCGGAATTGATGGACGAGTGATGACAGGTGAACGAAATGAATATCTTCAAAAAGAGAACGCATAAACGAAATACAAAGCCATATATCCCAACATGGGATGAGGTTGTACAAAAGTGCTATGATCAGGATTTGACATATACGAACCCAATATATAAGGTGTTTTACAATAACACCCAATCGTATAGAGTAATTATTTTGCAAAGAACAGATAATATATTTACTATTCTTGAGGAAAAACTGATTGCTTGCGATGAACATGATTTGAGCATTGATCCTGATATATGGGGTTATTGGTCTGATATCACTTCTTTCATATCGTTTTTTCACTCAAATGAAGCAGCGGAAGAAGAAGCACAACGATTGATTACTAATTTTTCTTACTAAATGAACAAACCCACTAAAAGCATGCACTTTTCGTGGGTTTTCTTTCTAATTCAGCTCATTCACCTTGCCGATAATGCTTCGCCAGTCCGCCCTGGGAGGTCTCACGGTAATGACCGTGAATGTCTTTGCCGGTCTCATACATCGTCCTGACCACCATATCAAAGCTGATCTTGCGAGAACTGGTAAGGAAGTTCGCCAGAGAGAGGGCATTGATGGCACGCATTGCCGCAACGGCGTTACGCTCAATGCAGGGAATCTGTACCAATCCGCAAATCGGGTCGCAGGTGAGTCCCAGATGATGCTCCATCGCAACCTCTGCCGCATACTCGATCTGATCCAGACCCATTTCAAACAGCTCTGCAAGTGCCGCCGCCGCCATTGAGCAGGCAGAGCCGATCTCCGCCTGACAGCCGCATTCTGCTCCGCTGATAGAGGCGTTGGTCTTGATCAGATTGCCGATGATACCACCCGTCGCAAGTGCGTGGATGATCTCGGTGTTGGTAAATCCGCGAGTGTCCTGCATATACTTCAAAACGGCAGGAAGCACGCCACACGAGCCGCAGGTCGGCGCGGTCACGATGGCACCGCCGGAGGCGTTTTGCTCGCTCACGGCGAAGGCGTAGGCGCACACGAGACGGTTCTCCTTGGTCTGCGCAGACTCGTCGATATGTCGCTGATTGAAGAGATAGTTCGCTTTGCGCTGGGTGTCCAGACCGCCCTTGAGCGTGCCGGTTGCAGACAGACCGTGGCGGATGGTGGTCTTCATCTGCTTCCACATCTCGTAGAGATAGTCCCAGATTTCTTCGCCCTCGCACTGCTCCGCGTATTCCCAGATCCGCAGATTATGCTCGCGGCAATAGCGGGAGATATCCGCAAAGGTGTTGAGCTGATAGACCTCGGGATATGCACTTTCCGATTCGCCGTCAAAGCGGATGGTTCCGCCGCCGACGCTGTAGACGCGGTGAGAGCCGAGAGGCTTTTCGCCTCTGTAAGCGATCAGATCCATCGTGTTGGGGTGCACGTCACAGGGCGTATCGTTATCGAAGATCACGTCCACCGGAAGCGGGGAGAATGCGTCGACGATGACCTCGTCGGTCAGGTGTCCTTTTCCGGTAAGAGAGAGGGAACCGTACAGAATAACCTTGAAATGATCGGCTTCGGGATACATCTCCCTTACCCGACGGGACGCCCGGTCGGGACCGATTGAGTGGGAGCTGGAGGGACCTCTTCCGATTTTATATAATTCTTTCAATGACTGCATGGGACAGCACACTCCTTTCGGATGGTTCTGTCCCATTTTAACACAATGCTTGGTAAATGTCAATAGATGCGTTGGGGTTATCCTTGCGTTTATTTGTCTTTCAACAAATTCTCTACACATTCCGTGACCAGTCGTTCGGTAGGGGGATCAAGAATTCCGTAGAAAACGTAGCTTCCGAATCTTTCTACATCGCTTCGCTCCAATTTTTGCAGTTCGTCGGGATTGTAGCTTTGCAGCCACTCCCGTTTTCCTTCTAATGAGCGTTCCAGATAATCCTCCAGCAGATCCTCCAGCTTTTCAGCTTCTTCTTCGTTTTTGCAACGGAAGATACCGTATTCGTCAATGGAGACTGAGCTGGACTGGGCGCGAACGATGCAGTCGTTGCAATATTCCTCGGGGAGATCCAGATAGAACCGAACGTCGTCCGGATCGTAGGAGACCAGAGAATCGGTGTGGTAGAGCAGGCCATCTATTTCTTTTTGCACGTCCTTTACCTCTACGTCATTTCGATAGACGGGAGCCCGACGGGAGCAGGCGGTAAGGAGTAGCAGGGATACGGTTAGTATTAACGTTCGTTTGAGCATATTATGATCCTTTCTGAATGGGGTGTTCCATGATATATCCAAGTACGCGGTTGAAGCCTTCGGTATTCAGATGCATCCCGTCGCCGTTGTGGTAGGAGGGGATCAGCCAACCGTCGTCGTCTTTCAGGACGGAAGCTGTATCCAGATACGGTAGATTGCACTCATTGGCAAGCTCCTTGATCCATTCGTTCAGCCGGTCAATTTGATCTGCAGTGAAGCTTTCCAGCTTTTGGCTGCGATCTTTCGCGATCGGATAGACCGATTGCAAAACGATCTGCGTATTCGGCGTGGCAGACGAGATTTCGTCGATCAAGCGACTGTAGCATTCTTTGAATGAATCTTCGCTCCATGAGGTCAGTCCGTTTACGCCGACCGTAACGATCAGTATTTCTGGCGAAGCCTTGCTGAAAGCTTCAGATAGCCAGAGCACCTTCCCTCTGTATCGGATCTTTGCCATGGGCAGATTCCGAAGGTAGAAGGTTCCGTCCGGTGGTGTCAAAATCTGATCTCTGGATAGCGATGCAACGGGTTTCCCCAACCTGCCGTCGTTTTCCACGATATAACGGATTAATCCGTGGGTGGTGGAATCGCCAAAAAAAGAGATGCTTTTTAAATAATCGCTGTCCGCATCTGCGTTTATTGGGATCGAAAAGAGAAGGAAGAATGCAGAAATGAATGCGATAAAGCAAAGCAAACGTTTTTTCATAGTAGTCCTCCGGTTGAAATAGGTTGACAAATGCAAGTGAACTTGTTATAATAGAAAAAGTGCATACAAGGAGTTTCACATGACTATTATCGGATGTAATAAAATATCATTGTCCTACGGAATGACCGATATCCTTTCTGAAGTAAGCTTTTCGCTGAACGAAGGCGATAAACTGGGCGTTGTGGGTGTCAACGGCGCGGGGAAATCTACTCTGTTTCGCATCCTGACGGGACAGACGGAGCCGTCGAGCGGCGAGGTCTTTCTCGCTCGGGATAAGACGATCGGCTATCTGGAGCAAAACAGCGACTACGACAGCGACGCCACCGTGCTGGCAGAGATGCTGAAGGCATTTCCCAAGCTTACTGCCATGGAATCGCAGTTGGAAGACCTGCGTCAAGCAGCAGAGACCAATGAATACGCCGCGATCCGCTTTGCAAATTTGCACGAAAAATTCGTTGCGGAGGGAGGGCTTACCTATCGCAGTCGTTGCCAGGGCGTACTGACCAGTCTCGGCTTCGGAGAGCAGTTCTGGAACGTATCCATCAACACCCTCAGCGGCGGACAAAAGACCCGCGTGGCACTGGCGCGCATCATCCTCTCCGAGCCGGATATTATTCTGTTGGATGAGCCTACCAACCATCTGGATATTGACAGTATCGAGTGGCTGGAGAAGTATCTGGCGGGTTGCCACAAGACCGTCCTTCTGATCTCTCACGACCGTTACTTCCTCTGTAAGGTTACTAACCGCACGCTGGAAATCGAGGGATGCAAAGCCAAGCTCTACCGCGGCAATTACGATTCCTACATTGCAGAAAAGAAGCGGGAGAGGGAAGTGCAGGAGCACCAGTTCAAGGAGCAACAGAAGGAGATCGCCCGCATCGAGGCGTACATCGAACAGCAAAG
>CAZFJJ010000121.1:0-6328 GCA_964519075.1 uncultured Lachnospiraceae bacterium | reverse complement strand
TATGGTATAATAAGTGTGGACAAATTCTCGTCCACATTTCGTCCACGAGAGTGAGAACGGAACAATAAGCGCACATAAATCCGTGTGTTAAGGAGTAAACAAAGACCTTGTTTATAGGTTATTTCTTGCCCCACAGATATAGGCAACAACCCCATGGTTGGTATGACTGTGGCTGTTGCCGTTGCGATTGAGGAAGCAAGCAAGTAATTGAACATTTACATCTTCAACTGCACTCTTTCCGGAGTGCAGTTGTTGTCTACAGGGAAACGATCCTCGCTCCCTAATCCACAAGAAGTCAGGTGAACTCATGAAAAAAGCAAGTATTCTGATCCCCGCACTTTTGTGCCTGACGCTTTGCGCTTGCACAAGCAACGAAGCCCCCGAGGCTTCCTCCTCGACCACCACCGCCCCCGCGCCCGTGGACAAGGGCACCCTCTCTATTGATCGGGTATATGCGTGGGTGGACTATCCCGACGCCGACTTCTACCCCAGGTTCTCCATGCCCGAATATGCGGAGGAGCTGACCTACACCTACGATACCGAAGGGCTCCTAATCGACGCCGAGAAGAACACCGTCAAGGCGATCAAAGAGGGCGAGTACACAGTTACGGCAAAATCCGAGAACTTTGAGGCAGAGTTCAAGGTCACCGTACAGAAGATCGACCGTGCCGAGAAGGGTGCCAACGGTACGACGAAGTTCAGCGCAACCGAATTTTCCGCCCAGGCAGCCAACCGAAAGTCCCAATGGGAGGAAAAGGGCGTGGACGGCGAGACCACCGTTTTCATCGGTGATTCCTTCTTCGATACTGCCTTCTGGTCCAATTTCTATAACGTGTCCTACCCCGGCAAGGACGCCCTTTGCCTGGGCATCAGCGCCACCACCACCTACGACTGGGAGGATTGGATCACCCGCGGCTGGATGAAGGGGATCAAGCCCAAGAACATCGTCATGCACATGGGCACCAACAACGTGTACGATGACGGAGATACCGTTTCGGGTACCGTTTCGTCTCTGCAGAGAATGTTCACGCTGATGCACGATCAATTCCCCAACGTTCCCATCTACTGGTTCGGCATCTCTCAGCGCAGCTACGATACCGTCAAGATCTCCAACGTCAAAAAGATCAACGAGCAGATGAAGGATTGGTGCGACGATCGGGATTATATCACCTACATCGACACGCCGAGTCAGCTGACCAACCAGATGCTCAAGGATAACATCCACCCCAAGGTGGAATACTACACCGTGTTCGTCAATGCGCTGAATGCAACCGATATCGAGATCAGCGACGCCGCAAAGGTGGAATCCGACGTGATCGAGGATATTTCCCTGAATACGTCCCAGAGCATCAACGCAGGCACCTCGCTCCGTACCGTCACTTACAAAAACCAGATCCTGTCCGACTGCTACGTTCTGGAGGGCAAGCTGGATATTACCCAGCGAACCAACAACGCTCACATCCAGTTCGGTATTCTGGACAACGGAAACGAGCGAATCCTCCTTTGGGACAACGAAAACACCGGCAACTTCAAGCTGGTGATCCCCTACAACACCAACAACGTCCCCGCAGAGGACGTCTTCACGCTGCAGACCGGTGCTCCCCTGACGCTCAGCTGGAAGCTCGTTGTGACCGACGACGACGTGTATTTCTTCGTGAATGGCGAGCTGAGGCTGGTCTATGCGGCACAGAAGGGACTGGCATCCCATCCGCTGACACTGGGCGCCGAGGGGGTAGAATGCAAATTCTATAATATGCAGGCCATCACCCAAGCCTCTGATCCCGACGCATACGCCGCCGCACTGGAGGGAATGGCAGACGTGATCGAAGCCTACGGCTCCAAGACCGCTGCTGAGAAGATCCGGGTATAACCGGCGCCGCAAAAGCAATAAAGAAAAAATCATCACCATATTTGAAGTGGTGATGATTTTAATTATCGGATTATCTAATATCTCCATCCACGCAGTGAATAACGAATTCCCACTCGTCGTCTTCTGTAGCTGAATTCCAATCGTTCATCGTGCCGTTGAAGGAGATGCTGCCCAGCGAACTGCAATTGAAGAAAACATCGATTCCAATGCTGATTGCGCTGTTTTGGATCGTTACGCTCGACAGCGCACTGCAATTGCCAAACGCCACCGATTCAAGACTCGCCACGCTACCGGGAATCGTCACGCTCGTTAGGGAAGAGCAATCTACAAACGCACCGCTTCCGATTCTCGTTACGCTGTTCGGAATAGAGATGCTCTTCAGTGCGGTGCAGCCTGAAAATGCACCATTATCGATGGTCACCACGCTGTCGGGAATGGTAATTTCGGTAAGCCCTGTCCGATTTTCGAATGCCGCGTTGCCAATGGTCGTCACACTACCGTCGGTCGGAATTTTAGCGGTATTTCCACCAATTAGCAGTGTTTTGGTAGCAGTTTCGATCAGGCAGTTGTCCGCGGAATGGTATACCGTGTTGTCGGAATGAACCGTGATGTCGGTCAGCGAACCGCAATTTTCAAACGCATCCCATGTGAGACTGGCTACACCTGCGGAAACGGAAATGGTTTTCAACGAGGTACAATCGGCAAACGCACCCATTTCAATGCTCGTTACATTGTCCGGAACAGTGATACTCTTCAGCGAGGTGCAACCTCTGAATGTGAAAGAGCTGATCTTCGTCAAACTGTCGGGAAGCTTTATGCTCTCCAGTGCGGTACAATCCATGAACGCATAGCTCGCAATCTCGGAAACGCTGTCAGGGATCGCGATTTCAGTCAGCGCGGTACAGCCCTCAAATGCTCGCTCTCCGATAAAGTTCACGCTATCGGGAATCGTAATGCTGGTCAGCGTGGTTGCATCGCAGAAAGCATTCTCTTGGATGCCGGTTACCGTGTAGCCTTCAGGCGACTTGTCAGGAAGAACAATAGCCGTATCGGTAACAAGAGCGTCATTGTACCCCTTGATCACGCAAGTCTTTCCGTCATCATTAGATACGAAATAAAACTCCTGTGGTTGAAACGTTCCGGCATCGGAGTCCTCGGAGTCGTTCGAGCACCCCGCCGCCAGTCCGACTGTACTTATCATCAACGTTGCAGACAGAACTAATGTGAATACTTTTTTCATGATTTCCCTCCAAAAATTATTTTTTCATTATGCCGTGAAAATTCGATAAACTGCAGTTCTATACTTGCCGTATAATCACAATATTGGCACTGCTCGTCTTTGGTTCCAATATCCTTCTTCATTATAACACCATGCGGTGTTTTTGTCAATACCTTACGGTGTTTTTTTGTATAATAAATTTGCATACTATTGGACGGAGGGATGCAATGTTTATTTACAGAAGAGTCCGCGATCTGCGGGAGGATCACGACAAAACTCAGCGGGAAATCGCCACCCTCCTGAACATGCAGCTGACCGTCTACCAACGCTACGAGCGGGGCGAGCGAGAGCTGCCGCTGTGGGCAGCCATCAAGCTGGCGGATTATTATCAGGTCACGCTGGACTATTTGGTCGAAAGAGAATGACAACAGGAGCGTCTGCGGACGCTCCTGTTCCGATCCCCATTTGACAAATCCCCCGCTTTATGCTATACTGTCCTCACCCCCCACGGAGTTCCCTATGATCCGCAAAGCATATCTGGAAATCACCAACGTCTGTAATCTGTCCTGCACCTTCTGCCATAAAACCGCACGTCCGCCCCGCAGTCTGACCGAGGCGGAGTTTGACGCGCTCACCGACAGACTCGTCGGCATCCGCCACCTCTATTTTCACCTGATGGGCGAGCCCACCATCCATCCCCTGCTCCCTCGCTTCATCGGGATCGCCAAGAAAAAGGGCTTTTTGCCCATGCTCACTACAAACGGGTCGTTGCTGGCGCAAAAAGGAGCGCTTTTACTAAAAAATCTCCCCTATAAGATCAGCATTTCCCTCCACGCCCCTGCCGCAAATCCTGCTTTCGCCGATCCTGCGTACCTGTCTACCGCCATCGACTTTGCCCGCCACGCTTCGAAGAGCGGCTGCATCGTCGCCCTGCGGCTGTGGAATCTGGGCTCCGCTGAAGAGGCCGAGAACGAGCCGATCCTCGAAAAGCTCCATTCCGCATTCCCCGGGGAGTGGGCAACCGTGCGGCGAGGCAACGGATTCGTCCTTGCCGAAAAGCTCTTCTTGGAGTGGGGAGAGCAGTTCGACTGGCCCGACCCTGCCGCACCCGCCCTTCCCGAGGGCTCAGCGCTCTTCTGCCACGGTCTGCGGGATCAGATCGGCGTGCTCTGTGACGGCACGGTAGTTCCCTGCTGTCTGGACGCCGACGGCAATCTTGCGCTGGGCAATCTGTTTGAGCAGTCGCTGGACGAGATCCTCGCCTCTCCACGGGCGAAGGCAATCTATGACGGCTTCACCCGCAGGCGCGGGGTAGAGGAGCTTTGTCGCAGGTGTGGATATGCAAGACGATTTGTAAAGTAGAACAGGACGCGAAAAACCCCCGAAGGATTGCTCCTTCGGGGTTCGGTTATGTGTGGCACTGCGAGTGCTTCGGTTCGCTCGTTGCCGCAGATAGTAATCGTGAGGGAGGTTTATGCGGCTTCCGTTTCATCTCCTTATCTAATAATAATCAATATCCAAGTTTTACAAGACCGCCCACTACCTGCTCACAAATGGCATCATAATAGGAATCCTCCGTGGAAGCAACCGCGCAAATTGCAAATTTCATCAGGCGATGCTCTCCGGAATAGATTTCATAATACCGGATTTCACCTTTTTTATTGCGGAGTTCGCTCTTTGCATAAATCGTCTCCATACCGTTGGACACACGTTCCAAACGAACATCATCCAGATCAACAACAATATCATTGTCCAAAATATAATTCTCTGCAACGATTGCATAATCGTATGTTCCGGATATTGAATCATTACAGTTAGAGTAGAAAGTATACCAAAATTGAAGGGGGATCGGCTGTTCTCCTGATACAAATGGCCCTCCGGATGAGTAATCATAATCGTAATCTTCAGGGAACGTATCCATATTAATGATACCGCCATAAAATTTGTATCGCACAATACTGTTGGGGAGATTTCCTAAATCGGTTACCACGATTGGTGCAGTATTCTTCCTTTGGAAGACTGTATAAAATTCCATAAACTCTTTTATTGAAGAGCGAGACAGATTCATCGCTATCCACGACCCCGTTACTTTATCCGAATCATCCCCGCTATCCAGGGTCTGATCAATCGGCGGAGTATCGGTTACGTCTGCAGAATCCGAATTCTCCGGGGGCACAGATGAATCAGTTCCGTCAGCAAGTGCATCCGTAGTCGTTACATTCGTTCCGGGAGAGCTGATCGGCTCGCTCTCCCAAAGCCCGGGCAAGACGGCAATCACTCCCAAAAACAGCATTACGCCCAGCGCATACGCCACGATCGCTTTGCCAAACCGTCTGACGTGGACAGCAGTGCCTTCCCTTTTGCCCGTGCGCAGAGGAACGCCGGTCTTGGCCGCCTGCTTCAGCGCGGCAGGGGCGCGCAGCTCTCGATCCATTCCGTCAAACTTCCCCTGCAGGGGGTCGTTTTCGGGAGTTGCTTTTTTATTGTCAAACATAAATTCCTTCTCCTTTCAAAAGTTCTCTCAGCATATTCCGACCTCGGTTCAGCCGCACGCGGAAGGTGCCTGGGCGAATACCTATTGCCCGCGCGCAGGCGTCGGAATCCATACCTTCGATGTAATAGAGCTGGATGGGGATGCGGTATTTTGCCGGCAGACGAAGCATCGCCTCGAACAGTACCGACTTCTCCTCAGGAAGCGCGATACAGTCGCCCACCTCCTCCAGACTCAGGGTCGCATTGCGAAACGAGGCGGTAAGATAGCTCTTACAGCAGATCAGCGTGGTGCGGATCAGCCAAGCCTTGCGGTGTTCCTCTTCGTTGAAGGTTCGCTCCTTTTGGAACAGCCTCAAAAAGACTTCCTGGAACACTTCCTCGGCGGCTTCCTCCCTCCGGGTGCGGGACAGCGCGATCCGCCAGACCATATCTGCATACAGCTCCACAATTCTGTCGCGATCATCATGTGGTGTCGTCATCCGTCATGCCTCCTTTCACCTATAACTGTTTGAAAACGCCCGATTTGTTACAACTCGGGAGAAGTTTTTTGAAAAAAATTTACTACTTCTATTGTAGCACAGCCGGGAGAAACAGTCAACCCCGAAGGATTGCTCCTTCGGGGTTCGGTTATATATGGCACTGCGAGTGCTTCGGTTCACTCGTTGCCGCAGATAGTAGTCGTGAGGGAGGTTTATGCGGCTTCGCGGTCGGGGGTGATCACCGACAGCTCGTTTTGCAGATAAGAT
>CAZFJJ010000120.1:0-6349 GCA_964519075.1 uncultured Lachnospiraceae bacterium | reverse complement strand
GGGCGGATCCATGATGACGGCGTCGTAGCGGTTGCCGCGGCGGATCTCCCGCTCCACGAATTTGCGGCAGTCCTCCACGATGTAGCGGATGGGCGCGTCGCCAAGCCCCGACAGTGCGGCGTTTTCCTTCGCCTGCGCCACCATGTTTTTGGCGGCGTCCACATGGACTACCTGCGCGCCCGCTCTGGCGGCGGCAAGGGTAGCACCGCCGGTGTAGGCGAAGAGGTTCAGCACCTTTATAGAACGGTTGGGGTCAGCCTTTTTCGCATTGGAAATGACCGATGCGAACCAGTCCCAGTTCACCGCCTGCTCGGGGAAGAGACCCGTGTGCTTGAAGCCCATAGGCTTGATCTTGAAGGTCAGATCCAGCGGCTCGTAGCGGAGCTTCCACTCCTCAGGCAGATTGGACTTGCCGTCCCACGCGCCGCCTCCCTTAGAGGAGCGTAGATAGGACGCATCCGCGCCCTTCCACAGAGGCGAGCTTGCCGCGCCCCTCCAGATGACCTGGGGATCGGGACGGATCAGGCGATATTTGCCCCACCGCTCCAGCCGCTTGCCCTCGTCGGTGTCGATGAGCTCGTATTCTTTCCAATTTGATGCAATAAACATAGTTTATATTTGGAACCCTTCTTGAAAGAAGGGTTCCAAACCTCCCAAGAACTTTTCTAAAAAGCAAAATTACGTAGCAATTTTGCGGGGGATTGTGCGTGGATTTTAATCAAACAAACCTGTCTGTCCCTCGGATGTCGTCACAAACGGAATCTTCAAATGGTCGTAGGCCAACCTCGTTGCACATCTGCCGCGGGGGGTGCGGGACAAAAATCCGATCTGCATCAGATACGGCTCGTACACGTCCTCGATGGTAATGGCTTCCTCGCCGATGGTGGCCGCCAGCGTTTCCAGACCAACGGGGCCGCCGCCGTACAGCTTGATGATGGTCTCCAGCATTCGACGGTCGATGTTGTCAAGCCCCAGATGGTCGATCTCCAGCGCGGACAGCGCGACTTTTGCGATCTTGCGGTCGATGATGCCGTCGCCCTTCACTTGGGCGAAGTCGCGGACGCGCTTCAGTAGGCGGTTCGCAATTCGGGGGGTGCCGCGGGAGCAGGAGGCGATCTGCATCGCTCCGTCGGGGGTCATGGGCAGATCCAGGATCTTCGCGCTCCGCTGGACGATGGTGGACAGCTCCTCGGGGGAGTACAGCTCCAGCTTGAGAAGTACGCCGAAGCGGTCGCGCAGAGGGGTGGACAGCTGACCCGCACGGGTGGTTGCACCGATCAAGGTGAAATGGGGCAGTTTCATACGGAAGGAGCGCGCCGCGGGACCTTTTCCGATGATGATGTCGATCTCAAAGTCCTCCATGGCGGGGTAGAGCACCTCTTCCACGGTGCGGGGAAGTCGGTGGATCTCGTCGATAAAAAGGATGTCGTTCTCCTGTAGATTGGTGAGCAGTGCCACCAGATCGCCCGCTTTCTCGATGGCGGGGCCCGAGGTGATACGGATGTTCACGTTCATCTCGTTGGCGATGATGTTGGATAGGGTGGTCTTACCCAGACCGGGAGGGCCGTAGAGCAGGACGTGATCCAGCATCTCTCCTCTGGCGCGGGCGGCCTCGATGTAGACCTTCAGGTTTTCCTTGGCGCGCGCCTGCCCAATATATTCGTCCAGCGTCTTGGGACGCAGGGAAAGCTCTATCTCCCCGTCTGCCGACGTGTAGGACGTGTCCATCATTCTCGATTCAAATTCAGTCTCAAACTCTTGCATTTTTTATTTTGGAACCCCTTTTTTGAAAAAAAGGTTCCAAACCTCCCAAAAACTTTTGCGAAAGGAAAATTACTGCGTAATTCTACGGGTGAAGCGAAAACCGCTTATTTCATCAGCTTCTTCAAGCACTCACGGATGAGCGTTTCCGCGTCCTTCTTCGGGTCAAGCCCCTTCAAGGCGTACGCCGCCTCCTGTTTGGTGTAGCCCAGCACCATCAGTGCCGCCTCTGCATCGGCAAGATTATTGCCCGGAGCGGTCATGGAGAAGAGATCGTCCGAGTCGTCCTCGCCGACGGCGGAGATGTCGGCCTTCAGCTTGTCCTTCAGCTCCAAAACCACTCTTGCGGCGGACTTTGCGCCAACGCCCTGGGCTTTGGAAATAGCCTTCGCATCTCCCGTGGCCACGGCGATAGCCAGCTTTTCGGGGGTCATCACCGACAGGATCGCCATTGCCGCCTTGGGGCCGATGCCCGACACCGAGGTCAGCAGCTGGAAGGTGTTCTTCTCCTCCTCGGAGTAGAATCCGAACAGCTCGTGAGCGTCCTCGCGGATGGACAGGTGGGTATAAAGCAGAGCGTTCTGCCCCTCCTTGCCCGAGAGCTTGCCCAGTGTGGTTGCGGATATGGTCAGCTTGTAGCCCACACCGCCCGCGTCAATAACGGCGGTAGAAAGGCGGGCGAGGATCAGTTTTCCGGAAATATAGTAGTACATTTTTATCTTGGAACCTTTTCTGAGAGAACTTGTAATTCGGTTTTGTCGAATTACGTGGGAGTTTGCCTGTGGCAAACTCTGAGGTTCCAAACCTCCAAAAGACTTTTCTGAAAAGCAAAATTACTGCGTAATTTTGCGGGAATGCAGTGTTTGTGTTAATTGTTTGTATATCTGTATTTGGTTCCTAAGTAGCTCAGCCCGATGGACTGCGCCAAGTGATTGGATGCGGTGTTTTGCGTATCCACGCCGTAGGTGATCTCGCAGTCGGCGTAATGTTTGGTAAACACGGTTGTCAAAAGTGCAGAGGCAATGCCTTGCTTTCGGTATTTTTCTGCTGTATAGACGGTAGGCTCGACGATTGATTTGCCGATATGCCTTGCGTTGTGCGGATTCAAACGGACGTAGGCGAGGCATTTGCCTTCGGCAACTGCTCCGTATAATGCAAGCTGACCGCTTAAAACGGAATCCCGGAGAAAATCGTAGGATTCAAACTGAGATCGTGTGATCTCCTCTTTTAGCTGATCCAGCGACCCGATTTCCTCGGGTGTGATGCGGATCACTTGAAGATTATCAATTTTACATTGTGCGGGGACGATCTTTGCTCCGCTGTTGCCGTAGATGTTACGCATTCCGCACAGCTCTTTCTCGCCAAGGGAGAGATTGGTATGCACTTCGGTGAAAGAGGGATTTTTTTGTAAGAAATCCAAGATCGGTTCGGGGTGCTTAGTGAAAGAAAGGGCATAGCAGATTGGTCTGCCGAAAAAAAGATAAGTGAAGTAGTAAGAGTTTTCGGCAAGCTTGCTCACTTCCACGGTGTTGCGGATGAATTGGGGCAAACCGTCGGTGAGCAAACTGATTTCATCCTTGTAGTAGAGGTGGTTTTTACAGAGCTTGTCTAATAGCTCATCTTTGCAACTTATCATATTACGATCCCCGCAAAATTGCAAAGCAATTTTGCTCAATGGAAGTTTTTGGTTATTTCAAATTATAAAATTCCTTTAATCTGCTTCCTCCCGTATGGGCGTGGCAGATAGCGATGGCGAGAGCGTCGCAGGTGTCGTCCAGCTTGGGGGCGTTCTGGAGGGCGAGGATGGCGGCGACCATGTGCATAACCTGGGCTTTGGTGGCTTTACCGTAGCCCACCACCGACTGCTTCACCTGCATGGGGGTGTACTCGAAGATCTTTACGCCCAACTCAGCGGCGGTCAGCAGGATCACGCCACGGGCTTCGGCAACGGAAATACCGGTGGTGATGTTGTTGGTGAAAAACAGCTCTTCCACCGCCACTGCATCGGGATGATACGTCGTTAGTAAGGCAGAAAGCTCTCGGTGGATCTGGGTCAGGCGCGTTTCGATAGGCGTGTGAGCGGGCGTCTGGATCGCGCCGTGCGCCAGCGTACGGAAGCGGGAATTTTTATATTCGATGACTCCCCAGCCCACAATGGCGAGCCCGGGGTCAATACCGAAAATGATCATGTTACCTCAAAAAAGGGGGATAATTCCCCATAATAGTTTACTCTATATTTTAACATACAATTCCCGCTCCGTCAATGCCTTTTCATGCAAATCTTCCTATTAATTGTGTAAACTTTTTTCGCCGAAAAATCCTCCCCCGAAAACGGCTCGGGAGAGGATCTTGAGATCGATTATTGGCGGCAGGATGAATCGGCTTCGGAGGGGGGCGGCTCGTCGTCCGTGCCGCCGTCAACAGGCAGATGAGAGGTGCAGAAGGCGCAGCGCGTGGCTGCCACGGGGATCTCGCTGAGGCAGTAGGGGCACTGCTTGGTGGTGGGCACGGCGGGAGCGGCCACCTGCTCCTTCTCCTTCTCTTGCTGCAACCGTTCGTTTTTCAGCTGATTGATGCGTTTGGTGGTATGATTAACGTATCGAAGCATCAAAAACAGCACGATGGAGATCAGAAAGAAGTTCAGTACTACCGTGAGGAAATTGCCGTAATTGACCGTGACGGCGCCTGCGGCTTTAGCCTCTTCAAGGGTGGCGTAGGTGTTGCCGTCCATAGTGAAGAACAGCTCGCTGAAATGAATGCCCTTGGTCAGCGGAGAGAGCAGGGGGGTGAGGATATCTTCGTTCAGCGACGTTACGATGGCGGTAAACATACTGGCGATGATGACGCCGATGGCTAAGTTGACGATATTCCCCTTAAATGCAAATTTCACATATTCATCGGACGCTTCTTTTTGCCGACGGCGTAATTTGCGCAGCACTTTGCGGGAGGGGGTGGTTTCGTTGGATTCAGGCATAGTTCGAGCTCCTTTTTTACGCTTTTCTTCACTATACTGCATTCTCTGCAAAATGTCAAGCGGTTTTTCACAAACCGTCGAATTGACGAAAACGAGGCGTATTTTTTGGTGATTCTGACGAATCGAGGGGCGCTCGAAGGCGAACGGCGGACAGAGGGGGCTGCCGCGTGGTTAGCAAAGCGGAAGTGCGTCTTCCACCAGATCGGATAAGTGGCAAGGCTCTGCACCTTCTGCGCAGAGCAGTTGAAAGAATCGCTCGGCGGCGTTGCGGTCATCGGTAACGTCTTCTGCGACGGAACGGTTGTGGAAGGAATCGGATATGGCGATAGAATAGGCAAATCTTCCGGATACGGCTTGTTGATACAGAATATATACGATAGAGGAGTGCGGATCCTGATATCGGGTTAATTCACATACGGGTGGGCAATTCATGGGTTCTCCTTGTTACATATTAAGCAGTCGGGTAGAATGGGGTGGATTCGTCTGATATATAGTATAGCATATTATTTCGTCCTTTGGAAGAGAAGCGGCAGACGAATTGTTCGCATATGGTTGAACTGAAAACGAACCTGCGAAGGAATATGACCGACTTTTCGCAAATGTCGAATTGTAAATTAGATAATATGAGAAAAAATTGGATTTTGGGCAAAAAATCCTCCGATTCGACCGTTGATTTGTCGAATCGGAGGGGATAGGTGATTTATACCGTCAGATCAACCTTTACCGACAGATAATCTACGTATTCACCGGAATAATAGAGCTTACAGTTCCAAAAATACTCAAGCTCCAGGGTCACGGGAGTATCGTCGGATTTTTCTAAGGTGGCAACGTATTCGTAAAGGACCGTGCGGGTTTGAGGGGAACCGTCGGGAAGATTGATGCGTTCCGTGTGGACGTTGCTGATTTTTTTGCCGTCAACCAACAAATAATTAGTCGTGCGGGCGCCGACCTGCAGACCGTAGCTTTCCACGTAAAATGACACGCGAACGGTGATCGTGCCTGCTTCCGAATCCACGGTTTCCGTAACGTAGGACGCGTAAATGCCCAACGAACCGACTGCCTCGCCCGTCACCGATCCGCTGATCGGCTTCAACGGCACGGCAGAGGTTTCGGGAGCAGGCGTGGTTTCTGCAGGCGTCTGCGGCGTGGTTTCTGCGGGTGTTTGCGGCGTGGTTGCGGGGGTGGGAGCAGTTGTTTCGGGACCGGAGGTGGTCAACGGCGCAGGGGTGGTGTACGACGGAAAGAGCACGAGTATGTCGGTTGTGGATTTCGGTGTTTCAACGGGTGTGGCGGTGAGCGAGGTCTGATCGTTTGTTACGGGATCGTTGGATGCCGAGAATACGGTCGTGATCAATACGATGCCGGCAATTAAGATCACTGTGATCAACGAGATCAGAACGACTACCAGATAAATATTATTCTTTTTCATAGGGAGGGTCCTCCTCTGTGAAATAATTTGATCAGAATTCGTTTTTCAGACTGCGGGAGAACAGGGATTCCAGCACGTCGTCAGGGGAGGCGTTTTCGTAAAGGATCCGATAAATGCCCTGACAGATGGGCATCTCCACGCCCTGCTTGCGGCAGAGATTTTCGATAGCGGCGGCGGTGTAGTAG
>CAZFJJ010000119.1:0-6419 GCA_964519075.1 uncultured Lachnospiraceae bacterium | reverse complement strand
CGGTGTGGGCGCTGTTTGTCATGTCGGCACAGCAGGCGGCAGGCAATATGGAAGCAGCCCGCCACTACCTCCACGAGTTCTATTTCGAATCGGCTGCCATGATCCTCGCCCTCATCACGCTGGGTAAGCTGCTGGAAGCCCGCTCCAAGGGCAAGACCACCGATGCGCTAAAAGGGCTGATGAAGCTGTCCCCCAAAACCGCAACCCTTCTGCGGGAGGGCAAGGAGATCACCGTCCCCATCGCCGAGGTGATGGTGGGTGACCTCTTCACCGTCCGTCCGGGCGATGCCGTTCCCGTGGACGGCATCGTCGTGGAGGGCGCTTCTGCGGTCAACGAAGCCGCTCTGACGGGCGAATCCATCCCGCGGGACAAAATCCCAGGCGACCGCGTTTCGGCGGCTACGGTCAATCAATCGGGCTTCCTGACCTGCCGTGCCACGCGGGTCGGTGAGGATACCACCCTCTCGCAGATCATTCGCATGGTCAGCGACGCCGCCGCCACCAAGGCACCCATCTCCAAGGTCGCCGACAAGGTCTCGGGCATCTTCGTGCCCGCCGTCATCGCTATAGCCGCCGTTGCCACTGCCGCGTGGTTGATCGCAGGAGAGACGGTGGGCTACGCGCTGGCAAGAGGGATCTCGGTGCTGGTCATCAGCTGCCCCTGCGCGCTGGGACTTGCCACGCCCGTCGCCATTATGGTAGGCAGCGGACAGGGCGCACGGGGCGGCATCCTGTTTAAGACTGCCGCCGCGCTGGAGGAGACCGGCAGAGTGACCACCGTCGTGCTGGACAAGACCGGTACTATCACCGAGGGGGCACCTGCCGTCACCGATCTGCTTCCCGCAGACGGAATCGGCGAGAGCGAGCTGCTCACCCTTGCCGCCACGCTGGAAAGGAAGAGCGAGCATCCCCTCGCCCACGCAATCCTCGAGAAAGCCGAAGCAGACGGGATCGCTCTCGGCGAAGTCACCGATTTCGAAGCCCTCCCGGGCAACGGTCTGACCGCCCGGCTGGACGGAACGCCCCTCCTCGGCGGCTCCTATCGCTATATGAGCGCACGGCTGCGCCTCCCCGATTCCACCGAAGACGCTGTCACCGCCCTCTCGGAAGAAGGGAAGACCCCGCTCCTTTTCGCTCACGGCGACCGCTTCATAGGCATCATCGCCGTTGCCGACCGCATCAAGGAGGACTCCCCCGAGGCGATCCGACAGCTCCAAAACATGGGTATGCGGGTCGTGATGCTCACCGGCGATAACCGCCGCACCGCCAATGCCATCGGCAAAACGGCAGGCGTGGACGAGGTCATCGCCGAGGTTCTGCCCGACGGCAAGGAGGAGGTCATCCGCACCCTGCAAAAGGAGGGCAAGGTAGCCATGGTGGGCGACGGCATCAACGACGCTCCCGCCCTTACCCGTGCCGACATCGGTATTGCCATCGGCGCAGGCTCGGATATCGCCATCGACGCCGCAGACGTTGTGCTGATGCAAAGCCGCCTCACCGACGTGCCTGCCGCCATCCGTCTGTCCCGTGCCACTCTGCGGAACGTCCACCAGAACCTCTTCTGGGCGTTCTGTTATAACGTCATCGGCATTCCGCTGGCGGCAGGCGTATGGATCCCGCTCTTCGGCTGGGCACTGACTCCCATGTTTGGCGCGGCCGCTATGAGCCTGTCCAGCGTCTCGGTAGTCACCAACGCCCTGCGGCTGAATTTCGTCAACATCCGCTCCACGAGGCATGATCATAAACGCAAGAACAAAATGAAAAAGGAGAACAAGGCTATGGAAAAGACCATGAAGATCGAAGGGATGATGTGTCCCCACTGCGAGGCAAGAGTGAAGAAGGTATTGGAAGCCATTGACGGCGTCGCATCCGCCGAGGTCAGCCACAAGAAGGGAACTGCTGTGGTGACGCTTGCCAAGGTGATCGACGATAGTGTGCTGAAAAAGGCAGTTGAGGATGCGGGTTATGATGTGAAGTAAGATAGAACAAGACCAAGGTCGGCATAGCCGACCTTGGTCGGTCTGTCGATAAAGTAAAATTTTGAATGCTGCCAGCCAAGGAAGTGGGTGGAGAGTTCGAGAGGAGGGCGAAATCATCGGCGTCTGAGATGGTTTCGCCCTTCTCTCGATTCGTAAATGCCTCCGCCGTGATCAAGATCAATGACACCAACTTTTTCTACAATACCATTATCTATTCCCGCATGACGTTCCGCATCGGCGTGGGCATCGTCAACTCTACCGATATGGATAACCGAACCGACATCGGCGAAGACCTGTAGGAATACGAATACAAGGAAAAGGGCATCGGCGTCCCCACCGCAATCGAGCTGGACGGCGATAGCGCCCGGGTGATCCAATTCTTCGAATAACGCAAAAAACGGAGGGGAATCCCTCCGTTTTTATGCTTATTCAATCCAATAAACGTAGTTTTCCTTCCGTTCCTTGGCGGCGGGCAGATCGCCCTCGGCGTAACCAAGGATGCAGTGACCGATGCCTTCAAATTCGCCCTCTATGCCCAGCTCCGCCAGGATCGCTTTGCCCTCGGGCAGCAGGAACTCCTCCCGTGCGCGGTGGATCCAGCAGCTACCGATGCCGTGAGCGTGTGCGGCCAGCATCAGATTGCCCATCACCAGACTGCCGTCGTAGAGATAAGTTGGATATTTCTTCTCGGCAAGGACGATCACCACCACAGGTGCACCGTAGAAGGGATCGCTCCCCTCGCGTCCCATGATCTTGGCGTTGAGGGCGGCAAGTCGATCCCGTAGCTCGCGATTGGTCACGGCGATCATAATGGGGGATTGACGGTTCATACCGGTGGCAGCGTAGGTTCCCGCTTTAATGATTGCCTCCAGTACGTCGCGGGGAATAGGGTCGCTCTTGTAGCTGCGGCAGCTACGGCGCGTAAGCAGCGCAGTTTGGACTTCGTTCATAGAAATACCTCCGAGGAATGATTGGTTGTTACCATTATACCGCCGATGGCCGAAAAAGTCAAGCATGGAAGAGAATTTCAAAAAAATCAAAAAACTTTCGAAAAACCCTTGCAATCTGCCGTTCGATGTGCTATAATATACAAGCGTCGTGAAGAAACGCGCAATTTTTACGGAAGGATATCGAAGTGGGGACGTTTGCGAGCGCCGCCGGTGGCGGATGAAGCGAGCAAAACGGAGTGGCAGCGGTCGAAATTTTGCGAGCAGTAGCGAGCAGAAAATTTCGGGCACCGCAACAGGGCATAACGGGGCGCCCCGTTCGATACAAATTCAAAAGCGTTAGTACTCCAATGGAGTTTTAACATATACGGAAGGATATCGAAGTGGTCATAACGGGGCTGACTCGAAATCAGTTTGTGAGCAATCACACGAGGGTTCGAATCCCTCTCCTTCCGCCAAATGCGGTTTAAACCGCGAAAAAAAGCCGCAGGACATATGTGTTCTGCGGCTTTTTCATACTAACGAGAGGTAATTCGAGTTATCAAATATACGCAATCAGTGCAGATTAATATTTTGATATTGCGTTTTTTTATAAATCCATCAACGGAGAAATCATCTATGAAGCCGTATATGACAGAACGGGCGTTTTGCGGAAAACCGTTGACAAATTGCAGGATAGGTGCTATAATTATGAATACGATCAGGCTGGAAACCTTACTGCGGTAGAAGAAAGTCGCGAATCCGACGGCTCCGAGATCGGACGGCAAGAATACGAGTACGACGATGCTATGCGTCTTATCAGCCGCTATGACAGCCGCACCGGATTGACTGCCTCTCCCATATATGAAAGGGTTAACAGTTTCTTTGCTCCCGATCATGCGACCTTAGGTGTCGAAGTTGAGGACAAGTTCAAGGACGAGGTGGAGCTGGACGGTATCCGCCGAACCTCCTCCCGCAAGCTGACGCTTGAGGGTGCTGACTCTCCTCTGCTGACCGACACTTTCGGTTATCTGAAGAGCAAGGTGCGGGAAACCAGGGGCTGGTCTACTCAGCACGAGACGCAGTATGTCGGCAGTCTGACCCATACAGTAGGGGCTACGTCCTCTGCGCTGACCTACAGCTACGATAATTCCGGTAATATTCAGTCGATTTGTAAAGACGGCGAGAAGCTGGTAGAGTACATCTACGACAGCATGAACCGTCTGACGCAGGAAATCAACTACGAGCAGAACCTTAGATTTGATTATACTTACGATTCGGGCAGCAATATTGCCACGAAGAAGGAACGTGCTTGTGTTTCCACCGACTCGGGATCGGATAGCGAAATCACCTATACCTACACATACGATTCCGCTTGGAAGGATAAACTGACCTCCTTCAACGGTGAAGCGTGTGTATACGATGCACTGGGTAATCCCACTACTTACCGTGGCAAGTCCCTGACCTGGACGCACATCCGCCGACTGGCTGAATTTGATGGCGTGCAGTTTGCGTACAATGCCGATGGCAATCGAATCAGCAAGACGGTTAACGGAGTTGTTACTACCTATACCCTCAATGGCAGCGCGGTTCTGAAGGAAACCACCGGTTCTGATAGCATCACCTACTATTATGGCAATGGCGGCGTAATCGGCTTTAACTACAACGGTGCCGATTACTTCTATCAGAAGAATCTGCAGAATGACGTTACTGCAATCTACAATGCAAGCGGTGCACCGGTAGCCTCCTACGTCTACGATGCTTGGGGTAAGGTACTTTCCGTCATCAACCACACCGATGCGAACATTGGTAACATCAACCCGTTCCGATACAGAAGCTACTACTACGATACCGAAACCGGGCTGTATTATCTGCAGACGAGATATTACGATCCCGAAGTCGGTCGCTTCATCAACTCCGACAGCGTTGCATACCTTGGCAAGGGCAAAGAACTGATTAACTACAATCTCTTTGCATATTGCAGCAATAATCCCGTAAACCGCGTGGATTATATGGGAACCAAGGATGATGATCCTACCGATAACGATGACGATAATGACGGTAATCGAGATGATTCCACTCAGTCTGACGAGCCGTGTAATCTACAGAGCTCTAATGTTAACGGTAACAATGGACAAGGCTGGCTTGCCAAGCTTTCTTCTCTTCTTAGTGGAGGAAAAGTGCATGGTAACAGTAAAAATAGTACCAATCCTCAACATGCTTATGTTATCGTTGATACTGCCAATGCGAATCCCCAAACAGGGGAATATCAGGTGGCTAAGGTCGGGGTTAGTGGTCGGCCACTCAATCAGAATGGAACCTCCGGTCGCGCCAACGGGCAAGTAAATAAATTGAATAATCTTCCTGAAAATATATCATATACGCGAACTACACAAGTCAATTCAACAATTGATTGCTTTTTTCAAGGAAGTGCACCTTCCGGCAGATATGTGCCAATTGTAATAATGACAGATGTTCCGGGACGTAGTGCAGTGTTAGATATTGAACGTGAATTGGCGCATTATTTAAAAGAGATAGAAAACAATAGTATGAGTATACACCAACGTCCATAATAGGAGAAAACTATGGCAATAGGAATTATTGAATTTCTAAACAAACAAAATGGAGTTCCACGGTCCTTAGAACAGCTTAGGATGTTTAGATCTGAATCCCAATATATGTGTGAGTATCTGATTCGCGCTCTTGGTTCATTTCATTGTGGGTGTTCAAGAATCAACTTTTGGTACACGGATGGTGACCTTGATCCTAAAATACACGAATATTTTCGTATCATCGATATGGATGTTCCGTTTGATTTTCGGTATTGCAGTATGTCACCGGATGAAAAGAAAGAATATATGTTTCAGTTGTTGACAAGTAGTTTGCGCGCCTTATGCGAGCGTAAGGAATGGGACTTTGCAATTTTCAAAAAGCATTTAGATGCTTTGGAGGAGAATCACTATAACGTTGAGTTTTATGTAAAGAACAAGATTTGCAGAAACGGAAAATACACCGCTAAAGTTTTCTCTGTTCACGACTTGGATAAAGCAGAATTTTTTGTAGACTTTATTGAAAAGCGAAAAGTAATACAGCGAAAGCCGCTACTGACTTGCGGTACAAGTTGGGCAGACTATCCTCGCTTCCTCGGAGAATTCAAGTGGATTGATGAGAAAACGGTTGCATTGTATGCGAAATATGGCGATAAAGTTTTTTATGCGTCAATGGACGATTGAATACCTTGACTATTCATAATCAAAAGCCTCCTCATTGTAGAGGAGGCTTTTGTGTGCTTGACAAGGTGTGGGGGATATGCTATAATCAGTGTAAATCCTGCATATCAAGGATGCAAACGGCGAGGCGATTACCGATGTTGCTCACGTTGGTATCCTCAATCCCTTCCGGTACAAGAGCTACTACTACGATACCGAAACCGGGCTGTATTATCTGCAGACGAGATATTACGATCCCGAAGTAGGCCGCTTTATCAACTCCGACAGCGTTGCATACCTTGGCA
>CAZFJJ010000118.1:0-6438 GCA_964519075.1 uncultured Lachnospiraceae bacterium | reverse complement strand
TCACGTCGGCAGAGCCGTGGGCGGACTCGTAGAGGGTGTATAGATCGGCATCCTCGGCCACGGTGTCGCACTCGGCGGCAAGCCCGATGCGGGACTTGATGGTGGATTTTCCGTCGCGGGTGTCCAGCGCCGGCTTGATGAGCCAGACCTTCATCCCCCGTTCCTCGTAATTGAATTTGGTGATCAGCGCCTGGGCGGTTTTGGACGAACCCATTGCGCCGTATTTGAAATACAGTTTTGCCATAATCGTTACCTCGCAGTTTCTCTTTTTATTTTATCATATTTTCACGGAAAAGGGAAGAGGTATTTGCGATTTTTTCAAAAAATCCAACAAATGCTGGAAAAAGCAGCACGACCTCGGCGGGTCGTGCTGTTGTAGCTTAGTCGATGGTGATCTCCACGTCGCCCGTGTCGGTGGTGATCTCGCATCTGCCGCCCCGATCAGTACGGGGGACATGGACGTCGCCGGTGTCGGTTTCGACGAAGAATATCTTTTCAGAGAGTAGCGTGCCGGTTACGTCGCCCGTGTTGGTTTCCACGGTGATGGCGGCCGCGTCAAATCGCTGGAACAGAACGTCACCCGTGTCGGTTTTCAGCGAAAGACTGCCTTCGGCGACCGTGTTTTCCAGAGCCACGTCGCCCGTGTGGGTGCGGATCTGCAGGAACCCTGCCGTTACCTCTTCCAGCATAACGTCTCCGGTGTCGGTTTTCAGCGACGTTTCGCCTGTAGTGGAGACCTGTCTGATACGCACGTCGCCCGTGTCGGTCTCGGCTTGCAGAGACTGCAGCTGTACGCCCTCCACCTTGACGTTGCCGGTATCGGTGTCGATGGTCAATGCACCTTCTACCGATGCACGCCAGTCGATATTGCCGGTGTCGGTGCTGACCGAGGCACTTGGGAAGGCGAAATCTGCGGGCATGGAGAGATCGCCCGTATCGGTCGTGACTTCCAGCCGCCCGTACTGTGCCGCAGGGAGATAGACCGTTACGGCGGCACTGTCAAAGTCGAAACACACAAGATAGTCGTACCAGCTTCGCTGATCGTCTGCCAGAACCTTCAGCGTGCCGTCCTCCACAGTCACGCGGTGGGGCACTTTTTCCTGCTCGTAGCAGACCACCCGGCAGGTGGAGTCCCCGGAGGGCAGGAAGCGGACGTCTGCCGTTTCGGTATCGATCTGAATGGATGAGAAGGATTGGGTGACGGTGTATTCGTTATCCGTATAGGTCAGCGTGCTCAGCTTGGTGAAATCAAAGTCCATCATGCACAGGCTGAGGGTGGCCACCGCCAATCCCGCTACGCAGCAGAGAGCGGCGATCCATAAAGAAATTTTCGTTGTCTTTTTCATGCTCGGTCACGCTCCCTTCTTGGTCAGACGGTCACGAACGGTGCGGAACGTCAGGTATACGATCATATAAATCAAGGAAATCACCCCAAAAGTGGCTTGTTTGCAGCCGTGGAACAGGAAAATGGCAAGACCTACCGCAAACAGTCCCGTGCCGACGCAAGTCAGACTGCTCCAGAATGCGCCAGATGCAAAGTGGAACGGGGAGAGCAGGAGCAGTGCCACTCCGGTAGCACTCAAAGCAAGATCGATCGCCCACAGCGCAATCACAAGTGATGCCAGCACGATGATCACGGCAAGCAAAATGATGGCTGCTGCGGCCAGAAGCGGCACCCAGACGGGTGAGCCGGCGATCAGCAGCACGATCTCCCAGGCGGCACGCTTTTTGCGTGGGGTGGTAGCGGAGATGCCCTTCTTTTCCGAAGCCGTGGTTTCGACGAGGGATGGATCCCCCAGAATCTGCGTGGCAATCTCGGCGGGCGCGCCGATGGCGGCAACGGCTTCTTCTTCGGGAAGTCCGTCTTCGATCCGATCGTCGATCATCTCGGCGTAATAGTCCAGCGTTTTCTGCCGATCAGCAACAGGCAAATTGTCCAATCGTTTTTGCAGATTGGCAAGAAACTCATACTTTAGCATTGTCTGTACCCTCCTTGGTCACGAATTGATAGATGGAGAGAATCTCCTTCCACTCCTGCTTGAACTCCTCCAGTCGCGCCAGACCGGCGGAGGTGATGCGGTAGTATTTCCGCAGTCTGCCGTTGTATTCGGCGGTGTAGACGGTGAGTTGTTCTGCACTCTCCAAACGGCGGAGGATGGGATAGAGCGTGGACTCGGAGATCTCTACGTAGGGCTTCACGTCTTTGATGATCTGATAACCGTAGGAGTCTGCGTCCTTGATGGCGGCAAGCACGCAGACGTCCAATAGTCCGCGTTTCATTTGAATATCCATGTCGATACCTCCTTACGTATAATACTATACCACACATAGTATTGTTTGTCAAGGGGGATTTGAATATTTTTGAAAAAGTTTCGAGGAATTTGATGAGGCGCACGCCCTCCGGGTGAGCGAGCGCTGGATAGCAAAAAGCAGACGCGCCGCGTCTGCTTTGGGATGATTCACTTCTATTGCTCCCCCAGCCAATCGGCTACCAGATCGCGGGCGTACACGCCGTCGTCGTACTCGGCAACCACCGTCAGGCGGTTGGGCGCATAGGAGGCACAGTAGGTGTCGGTGACGACGTAGTAGGTCTTGCTCGGGTCGATGCTATTCGTGATCGCCGTATCGCAACAGATGAAATAATTAGAGTTGGTGGTCTCTATAAAGCGGGACTTCAGATCGCTTCCCTTGATGGAGCAGAGCACCAGCCGGTTGTCGAAGGGCAGGAGCATTTGCAGCATCCCGTAGGTGACCTCGCCGCGGTTCAGCTCGTAGGGGCTTCGTACAGAGATGAATCCCCCGCCCAGCGCGACGTCGTATTCGCTACCCCAACGCTGTACGCCAACCTCGTAATAGAGATCCGCCACCAGCTGCTTGATGGAGCTTGACGAGCGGTAATAGGGATTGTTGCCCACCACCCGATTGCCGATCTCAACCTGCTCTGCGTATTTTTGCAGCAGTTCTGCTACGATCGGATCGTCTGTCAGATCGCCGTACATGTCGGAGGAGACGAATTCGGCGGTGCGGACGCGGGAGGTTCCGCCTGCAAAGTTGACCGTGACCTCGGCGTGGGTGATGCCTTTGTTTTCGCCGCCGCCCTGCAGATGATACACGCCGTAGGTATCTACCATAACGTAACGCTGGTGGGTGTGTGCTTCAAAGACCAGATCTACCGCTCCGTCCGAAAGAATCGAGTTATAATAGGAGGAAAGCTTGGCGTCGGTGGCAAGGCTCTCGCCCGAGGAGGAGGAGCCGTAGCCGTCGTGGAGCGAATAGACGATATAGTCCGCGCCCTCGCTGCGCAGACGTTCCGCTTCGGCGGTGATCAGCGCGGTCAGCTCGGCGCCCACCTTGAAGTAGACCCCTTCCACCTTGTCGGCAGAGATGGAGGAGTAGCAGTCGCCGATGGCACCGATGATTCCGATCTGCAGATTGCCCAGATCCACCGTGACCGATGCGTCGGCGTAGTCCACGCGGTCGTTCGTCTCGCGGTCGTAGACGTTGATGGCCAGGAAGGGGAAGTCTGCCGCCTCGGCGTTCTGCCGGATGGGCGCCTCGCCCCAGTCGAACTCGTGATTGCCGATGGTCATGGAGACGAAGCCCATGTCGTTCATCCATTCGGTGACGATCATCCCCTCGGTGAGATTGGATTCTGAGCTGCCTTGCCACATATCGCCCGAGGAGAGGAAGATGGCGTGATCGTCGGCGGCAGCGGAGGATTTGAGATAGGTGGTCAGCTCGTCCACGCCGGGCTGAGCGTCGGTATCGGCAAATTTGCCGTGGAGATCGTTGATGGCGTAGAAGTCCACGGTAGCCAGCACCGAGCCGCGGCAGGAGTCGCATCGGCCGTCGTCGTTGCCGTCGGCGTGACCGAGACAGTCCTCGCTCAGGGGAGCTGCGGTGGTGACGGCGGCGGTGGTGGAAGTGCCGGCAGGATCGGCAGAGCTGCTGCAGGCACTCAGCAGAAGGAACAGTGCCAGCAGAAGAGCAAGGATGGAAATAGAAGTTTTTTTCATATTAATAATCAAATTCAACAACTTCTGTCACGAATCGCTCGGATCAGGCTTTGCGTTTTTTGCAGATCAGGATCACGGCAACTGCTACCGCGCCGGCAGCAACTCCGCAGCCAATGACGATCCAAAGGATCGTATGATCGCTTTGAGGGGCGACCAAAGCGGTTACCAGCTGATCTCCGCAAACCTTGCAGGTCCGGGTCTCCAGCGTGCCGTTCTCGGAAACGGAGGCGTCTCCGTACTCGTGTGCAGAAACGGGAGGATAGGTCATGCCGCGCTCCAAGAACTTGCCGCAGTCGGCGCAGTAGACGTTGCCGGAGAAGCCCTCCTTACAGGTGGGCGCAACGGCGTCTCTGTACTCCACGTTGGCGTGGGTGCAATCGGCAGGCGTTGTCTCGGGGGGGGTGGTTTCGGGAGTGGTTTCGGGAGTGGTGTCGGGAGTGGTGTCGGGAGTGGTTTCGGGAGTGGTTTCGGGAGTGGTTTCGGGAGTGGTGTCGGGAGTGGTGTCGGGAGTGGTTTCGGGAGTGGTGTCGGGGGTCGTGTCGGGGGTGTCACCACCCTCTTTTTTCAAAACAGCAGCTGCGGTGCTGTCGAACTGCGCGGCGCCGTTGTAGGCGGTCAGCTTGCCGGTGACGGTGACGGTATCGCCCTTGGCAGGAATGCCGCCGCTCACGGGAGTGTAGTAGCAGAGCAGGGTGTTAGTGCCGTCGGAGACGGTGAATTTGTACTGTCCCTCGGTATAGTCGGAGGCCTTCGGCTCGTCGGTGATGGTGCCGGTGACGGTGGACTCGTAGGGCAGGTACTCCTTATTGGCCAGCCCGTTTGCGGCCGCGATCTGATCTGCCAGCGTGGAGGGGACTACCACGGGGGTGTCGGGTGTAGTGTCGGGAGCGGTGTTGGGCGTAGTCTCGGGGGTGGTATCGGGAGTGGTGCCGCCCTCGGCAGAGGTGGTGACGGTCATCGCGTAGGCGCGACCCTGGGCGGACATCGTCGACCAGGTGAAGGAATCCACGGGGGTCTTGAACGTGATGGTAACGGTAGTTCCGCTGACCGACGCGGTGGCGTTGCTATCGCTGAAGGAGTTGCTCCAGGGCGTGACGTATTTAGTCTCCAGACCGGCACAGTCGATCACGATCATGATCATGCCGGGCGCGGCAACGGTGACCCGGGAGCTTTTGTAGAACCGTCCGGGGTTTGCATAATCGCCCACGTTGGAGGTAGACGATGCCTTGTCGTTGGTGACGGTGATGCCGTTTTGCTTCCAAACCTGCTGACTTGTGGTATAGTCGGTGCGGTTGACCTTGTCGGCGAAGCTGATGGTAGCACTGGCGCCGGGGACGATGCCCCCTTCGGTCTCCGCCTTTCCGCAGACCGAGCAGCTGCGGGACTTGCTGCCGTCGTCATTGGTGCTCCACTCACCGAAGGAGTGATTGCCGGTGGCAGAGACGGTACTGCCCGTTTTGATCTTCTGACCGCAGTCCTTGCAGTAGGTGTCGCCGGTATAGCCGTCCTTACCGCAGGTGGCGGAGGAGGCGTTCATCACCCGGGTGCTCGAGTGAGTGCAGGCGGTGGTGCCGCCCTCGTTGCCGTCGGAGGCCTCGCCCGAGGGGGTGATCATATCATCGGGGATTTCTTCGTCAAACAGCAGCCACGCGTATTCGGGGTAGTCGATGAAGACGTTGCGGTTGCCCTGAATGGCACCAACCACCTCGTTGCGCCCCATTTCCCACGTATCTACCGGATCCAGCTCGCACCATTCCAGCAGAGTCTCTACGTCCGCGAAGACGTTGGTGATGTCGGCGCATTGGGGATATTCAGCCGCCCAGCGGACGTATAGGTAGAGGCAGATGCGGGCAACGTCACCCTTGACGTTGTCCAGCGGCTCGAAATAGTCGCCGGAGTAATAGCCACCGATGGAATATTCGGTGACGGCGGTTCCCTTGGCGGCAGTACCGCCGTTGATATTGCCGTACAGACGGTTGTTGCGGATAGAATTGACGGTTGAGTCAGAGGGACGGATGTGGTGCAGGTCAGAGCCTGCTTTGCTTGTCCCGAAGCCGCCGAGGCTTTGCGGCCAGACGTGTTCGCGGTTCCAGCCTCCCGAGCGGTTGTTGGTATAATCACTCATGCCGTTGGCGGAATAGGCGGTGTAGATCAGCATGACTCTGCCGTCGCCTTGCTCACAGTCGGTTTTAACGGCGTAATCGCGGCAGTTGTTGTAGGTGGTGAGCGTGGTGTGCGTGTCGGTCATTAGCTCTGCCAGCGCGTCGTAGAGATTGTCCGCCGACAGTTGGGACAGGCGGTCGTAGGCATATTCGTTGCCGTAATAGTCCTCGGCGCCTGTTCCGTCCAGGGTGGTGCAGAGCACGTCCCGCTGTCCGGAATTGGAGTCGGTGGAATAGACCAAGGTCTGACTGCCGAATAC
>CAZFJJ010000117.1:0-6557 GCA_964519075.1 uncultured Lachnospiraceae bacterium | reverse complement strand
TTTGATCCTGCTTGCGGCTCGGGCAACTTCCTGACCGAGACCTATATATCCCTGCGGCGTTTGGAGAACGAGGCGTTGGAGCTGGCAAGCGACGGACAGATCGGCTTTGACCTGGGCGACGTGATCAAGGTATCCATCGGGCAGTTTTACGGTATTGAGATCAACGATTTTGCCGTGACCGTAGCCAAGACCGCGCTGTGGATCGCCGAGTCCCAGATGATGAAGGAGACCGAGGACATTCTGCAGGTGAATCTGGACTTCCTGCCGCTGAAATCCTACGCCAACATCGTGGAGGGTAACGCGCTCCGCACTGATTGGGAAAGCGTGGTGGCAAAGGATAAGCTGAATTACATCATGGGCAATCCGCCGTTTGTGGGAAATAACAATCTTAATGCTGAGCAAAGGCGCGATTTGCTACCGTATTTTCCTAACAATAAGACGATGGATTATGTAGCAGCGTGGTATGTAATTGCAACAAGGTTCATTGTTGGAACGAAAATAAGATGTGCTTTTGTTTCTACAAATTCAATCACACAAGGTGAACAAGTTGCCCTGCTATGGAAGCCTTTATTTGATGAGTTTGGTATTCATATTGATTTTGCTCACCGCACATTCCGTTGGGATAGCGAGGCGAGCATCAAAGCACACGTACATTGTGTAATCGTAGGATTTAGTATTGCTCATAACAGCAGAGCGAAAATAATCTATTCTTCTGAAAGACCTCAAATCGTTGATAACATAAACGCTTATTTGCTTAATGGTGATGATGTTTTTGTAATGAGCCGTATTAAGCCTTTGTGCGCTGTAAGCGAAATTAGAAAAGGTAATCAGCCTACAGATGGTGGTAATTTAATCATTGAGGCAGATGAAATTGAGAATTTCCTTCAAAACGAACCTTTAGCTAAGCCTTACATAAAGAAACTCATTGGAGCCAAAGAGTATATCAATAATTTGGATAGATATTGCTTGTGGTTGGTAGGAGTTAAGCCGGAGGAAATAAGAAAAATGCCTTCGGTTATGGAACGCGTAAAAAAAGTTCGTGAAATGCGCCTTGCAAGTCCCGATAAAGGTACACAGAGATTGGCAGACTATCCCACGTTATTTAGGGAAACGAACAACCCTAAAACATTTGTTGTCGTTCCGTCAGTTTCTTCGGAAAATAGAAAGTATATTCCTATGGGCTTTTTGGACGAAAACACCATACCTACAAATCTTGTTTTAATTATACCAGATGCTTCGCTGTATCATTTCGGTGTTTTAACCTCAAATGTGCATATGGCGTGGACTCGTGCGGTGTGTGGACGCCTAAAGAGTGATTATAGATATTCCAAAGATATTGTCTATAACAATTTCCCGTGGTGTACCCCTACTGAAGAACAAAAGAAAAAAATCGAGGAAACCGCCCAAGCCATACTTGACGCCCGCGCGCTTTATCCCAATAGCAGCCTTGCAGATCTCTACGACGAGGTAGCTATGCCGCCCGAACTTCGCAAGGCGCACCAAGCCAACGACAGGGCAGTAATGCAGGCGTATGGGTTTGATGTGAAGAGTATGACCGAGAGCAGCTGTGTAGCGGAATTGATGAAGATGTATGAGGAATTGACGAATTAATTTGTAAGGAGAACAAATGGAACGAAAGTGGAATGAATTATTACGCGAGAAAGTAAATTCTACCGGGTATATACGAGCAAAATATGAGAATCACAATGGAAAAGATGAATTCAGCGTAATCTGCTCGGTGATGGATTGGTTAGATGTTGGATTGACCAATATGGATAGGGCTTTAGAGGAATTGCAGCATTCGGATCGTTTAGTGCGTTGTATGAAATTTTATCAATATATTTGGTGTATTGATGTTATTTGGGAATGCGTATGTCAGCTACAGCGTGTTTTTATAAATGAAAAACTACCGCTTAGGGGTGATTCATCAGTGTTTAATCGTAAGTATTACGATAAAGATGATAATGCGTATTTCAAAGAAATACGAGCATGTTTCGGGGCACATTCTGTAAAATTAGATGAAGATGAAAATGGTTATAGAAAATTTGCAAGTTGGTCAGGAAGTATAGATAATCAAGAATTTTCTGTTTCAATTTATAGTAATAATCCTAATGCGGAATATAGGCAAGTTTGTGTTACTATTAGCGAATTGCAGTTGTTTATCGAAAAACGATGCCAGTATATACAAAAATTTTTGGATATTATTGATAATGAAGCAATAGAATACGAAAATGAAATGAAAAATTGCACCATTCTCAAATCATCTAATACCAAAAAGCAAATTGATATTTTGAAGGAAGAAGCATACAAACGGATTGGCGGCGGTATTATCATCGAATTATTAGAACAAATCGAAAGTTTTTTAGCAACTGAGTTTCATTCTTACAAAAATCAATGTTCAATCGAAGAGTTTAAATCCAAGATTTTGTATGGATTAGATGAGATATATGATAGCTTACAGAATATGCAGTTCGATGACCCTCTTGATATTGAAGCAATTTTGATGCCTACATATAAGCCAAACCAAAATATGTTTGATTATGAATTTGCTCAATTGTTTAGGAAAGTAATTAATCATTCGCATGGTGTATATAAAGTTGAAACCATAACAGTTCCCTTAGCTGATTATATCTGTTTTGAATATAAGTCAGCAAATGAATTGTATTGGTTAACCGTAATCGCATTAAATCGTGCGCAACAGGATCTGAAGAATGAAATTCTATGCAATAATGTCGATAGTGGAATAGGTAGTTTTGATGAATTCTTAAAACTTTGATAATGATTAACCATCCCCCACGAAGGAGTCCCCTATGATCACCTACGAATCCGAATCCCCCCTTTTTTCCTCCTCCGCGCCCATGATCGTCCCTATGCTCATATGGCAGGAGGACGGCGAACTGCGCATCGAAGCCTACGAAGGCGTGCGCGAGGTTGCCGAGGAGTTTGAGCGCCGCTTTGCCCGTTACCCCTTCAGCCACGCCGCCCTCGATTGGCTGGACGAGCAGCTCGCCCCCTATTGCAATCAACACGGCTATTACCGCGAGACCCAAGGAAAATATCGCTGGTATCGCCAGTTTACCTATACCTATGAAGAAAACGACGAGCTGATTCAGCCGTCCACCTTCCGCTGGGAAGGCGATCCCAATCTGTCGGGGCTTCTCCTTGACCTTGATCCCGAATGGCTCACCTACGTCACCGTGGAGGACGGTGTGATCGTCTCCGCCGCCCGTGTCAACGAATACGACCCCGACGAGTCCTCTCCTGAGATCACCGTGGAAACAGCTTTGGAATATCGCGGCAACGGCTACGGCGTGTCTAACGTTCTCGCCCTTGCCCGTGCCCTTGCAGAGGATGGCGAGCGGGCGCAGTACGTCTGCTCCCGCTACAATCGCGGCTCTGCGAAGCTGGCAGAGAAGGCAGGCTTTGTGGAAACGGGTAGGTTTTACGCGTATACGGCGTATTGCGATTGAATCAATGGCAATCTCGTAGGGCGGGAGACGTAGTTGCGCAACGCGCAACTACAGCCCTGCCCTACAAATGATAGATATTCCCCTATTGAAAGGAACTAACTATGGCTTTTGATGCCGGCATGGTTCGTGCCATTACCACCGAACTGAATACCAAACTGGCGGGCGCGCGGGTAGAGAAGATCCACCAGCCCGAGAAGGACGAGCTGCTCCTTCTTCTCCACGCGGGACGAGAGAACCTGCGCCTCACTATCTCCGCGTCGGTGAACAACCCCCGCATCCACCTCTCCACCACCGCGAAGGAAAACCCCGCCGCACCGCCGCTCTTCTGTACGCTCCTGCGCAAGCATCTGACCGGCGCGAAGCTGCTCTCGCTGGAGCAGCTGGGCTTTGAGCGGGTCATCCGTCTCTCCTTCCAAGCACGGGATGAGATGGGCTTCCACTACACCGTCCGTCTCTACGCCGAGATCATGGGCAAGTACAGCAATCTGATCCTTACCGACGAGAACGACAAGGTGCTGGGCGCGGTCAAGCCCGTGGACTTTACCACCAGCCAGAAGCGGCAGGTTCTGCCCGGGATGCAGTACGAGATGCCCCCCGCACAGGATAAGCTCGACCCCACCACCGAGGTGCGGGAGAACTTCCTCGCTCTTCGGGAGAGCGACACCAAGGCGGCGGACAAATTCCTCACTACCCACTATCTGGGGCTCTCCACGCTCTCCGCCCGCGAGATCGCCCACCGTGCCGCCGACGATTCCGAAGAGGCGCTCTGGGAGGCGTTTTCCGCCTTTTTGAGCGACGTTTCAGCAGGACGGGTAACTCCTACTCTTGCGCTGGATGAGGTCGGCAGACCGAAGGAATACGCCTTCTGCGATCTGATCCAATACGAGGGGGTCTACGTCATTCGCCATCCCGAGACGATCAGCGAGGTTATCGAGACCTATTTCCTCTCCCGCGACAACACCGATCGCGTGCATCAGCGTGCCGCCGATCTGTTCCGCCTTCTGCAGAATCAGCAGAACCGCCTGGAGAAGAAGATCGCTCTACAGGAAGGTGAGCTGGCCGAGACCGCCCGCAAGGAGACCTATCAGAAGTACGGCGAGCTGATCACCGCCAACATCTACCGCCTCTCCCGCGGGATGAAGGTGGCACGGGTGGAGGATTATTACAGCGAAAACTACGAGACCATCGAGATCCCGCTGGACGTGCGCCTTGCTCCCGCGCAGAATGCCCAGGCGTATTACAAGAAGTACACCAAGCTCCGCAACGCCGAGGTGGAGCTGCAAAAGCAGATTCTGGCGGCGAAAGAGGAGCTGCGCTATATCCTCTCCGTCCTTGACACGCTCTCCCGCGGGTGGGGGCAGACGGAGCTGGACGAGATCCGCACCGAACTGCAAACGGCGGGTTACGGCTCCCGCATGAAGAAGAACGCCTTCAAGGGCGGCAACAAGAAGAGCGCTACCAAGCCCATCGAATATATCACATCGGGCGGCTACCGCCTGCTCTGCGGACGAAATAACCTGCAAAACGACGAGATCTCCCTGAAGATCGCCGCCAGAAGCGACTGGTGGTTCCACGTCAAGAACGCCCCCGGCTCCCACGTGGTGATGTTTACAGGCGGAGAAGAACCCTCCGAGCGGGACTTCACCGAGGCGGCGATGGTGGCGGCGTATAACTCCTCGCTGTCCGAGGCAAAGCACATTGCCGTGGACTACACGCAGGTGCGGAATCTGAAAAAGCCCGCAGGTGCCAAGCCCGGCTACGTGATCTACCACACCAACTATAGCGCCTACGTCACCCCCGACAGGGAAGTGGTGGAGGGGCTGAAAAAGACCGAGAAGGGAGCGTAAGATGCGTCCTTGTCTGCTCCCTGCGACGCTTGCCGCCGTGCTTCTGCTGAGCATTATTTGCGGATGCCGGATGGAGGTGAGCACCCCTTACGACACCGATTCTGCTCAATCGACGGTGCAGACCGTTCCTGTGTCCGCAACTCCATCGACTGCTCTTGCGACCAATCCTGCTTTGACGTCTGGCACGACCGAGCCTGTCACCACGACGGCAGGGACAACGCTGAACGCTGCTCCGCCGCTCACCGAGCCAGTCCCGCCTCTCGAGCCTGCCGACACCGATCTGGTGCTGCTCTCCGACTATCTCCCCGAGGCGGCACTCGATATCCGCTACGCTACTACTAACAACTTCACTGGACAGGTCATCTATGAGGAAGCCGCACCGCGGCTTCGCTACGGAACCGTGAAGAAGCTCCGCACCGTCTGCGACAGGCTGGAGGCGGAGGGCTACCGTCTGGTGATCTGGGACGCATGGCGTCCCGCAAAGGCACAATGGAAGCTCTGGAACATCTGCCCCGATCCCACCTATGTGTCTAACCCCAACAACGGCTATTCCTCTCACACTCGCGGCGGAACGGTGGATATCACGCTGGTGCGTATGGATGGCACGCCGGTAAAAATGCCTACCGACTTCGACGATTTTTCCAAAGCCGCCGATCTGGATTTCAGCGATGTCTCGGCAGAGGCGGCGAAGAATGCACAGCTTTTGCAGGATATAATGAAACAGTGCGGATTCAAACCCTACAGGGCAGAGTGGTGGCATTTTTCCGACACCATCACCTATGAGGTGCAAGAGTCACTCTCTGAATAAAACCCGCAAATGCGTAATTTTAATCGAAATCGGGCTATACTGTAAACAACAACTCTACATCAGGAGGTATTAATTATGATGGATTATTCAAACGACAAAAAGAAGATCGTGCTGATCGGCGCGGGACTGGTGGGAATGTCCTTCGCCTATTCACTGCTGGGCTCTCACATCTGCGAGGAGCTGGGCATCATTGATATTGACCAAAAGCGCGCCGAGGGCGAGGCGATGGATCTGTCCCACGGACTTGCCTTCTCGGGAAGCGCCATGAAGATCTACGCCGCCGAGTACAGCGATTGCTTTGACGCCGATCTGGCGGTGATCTGTGCGGGCGTTCCCCAGAAGCCGGGCGAGACCCGCATCGATCTGCTCCATAACAACGCCCGCGTGTTCAAGGAAATCGTGGAAAAGGTGATGGCGTCGGGCTTCAACGGC
>CAZFJJ010000116.1:0-6560 GCA_964519075.1 uncultured Lachnospiraceae bacterium | reverse complement strand
TTTGGCGCATCCATTGCACATCTTTGCACACCCATAGTAGGGGACGGCAATCTCGTGCAATCCCCGCAAAATGACACAGTCATTTTGCTTTTATAAGAGTCTTTGGAGGTTTGGAACCTTTCTACAGAAAGGTTCCAAAATAAAAATGCTGATTTCCGAAAAATATATTACCATTCTCGGCTCGACCGGCTCCATCGGCACTCAATCGCTGGACGTTTGCCGCGAACAGGGCATCCGCGTGGAGGCGTTGACTGCACAAAGCAACGGAACGCTTCTGGAAGCGCAAATCCGTGAGTTTAAGCCCCGATTTGCCGCCCTTGCTGACCCTGTAGCGGCAGCTGATCTGCGCCTGCGGATCGCTGACACCCACACCCGCGTGTTTGCGGGGAGCGACGGGATTCTCGAGCTTATCTCCCTGCTGGAGGGCGATACCGTAGTCAACGCCATCATCGGCGGTGCGGGATTGCTCCCTACGCTGGCGATCATCGAGGCAGGGAAGCATCTTGCCCTTGCCAACAAAGAATCGCTGGTGACTGCAGGCGAGGTGGTTCTGACTCGCGCAAGAGAGAAGGGCGTGACCGTACTGCCCATCGACAGCGAGCATTCTGCGCTCTTCCAATGTCTGATGAACGGACGCAAGGAAGAGGTCTCCCGACTGATCCTGACCGCATCGGGCGGGCCCTTCTTCGGCAAGCGTCGGGAGGAGCTGGCAGACGTCACCCGTGAGCAGGCACTTGCCCATCCCACCTGGAAGATGGGTGCCAAGATCACTATCGACAGCGCGACCCTTGCCAACAAGGCCTTCGAGATGATCGAGGCGGCCTATCTCTTTGACGTTCCTATGGACAAGATCGAGGTGCTGGTGCATCGAGAGAGCGTGATCCACTCGCTGGTGGAGTATATCGACGGGGCGCAGATCGCACAGATCTCCGATCCCGATATGAGGATGTGCATCCGCTACGCGCTGAGCTATCCCGCCCGTGCGAAGACGTCGGGAAAGTCCACAAACCTGTGGGAACGGGGAAGTCTCACCTTCTTCCCCCCTGACGAGGAGACCTTCAAGCCCCTCCGTCTTGCCCGCTACGCCATGAACGGCGGCGGACTGCTGCCTGCGGTCTTCCACGGTGCCAACGACGCGGCGGTGGAGCTTTTTCTGGAAAACAAGATCAAATTCCTCGACATCGCTGATTTAACCCAAGAAGTTTTGCATAAGTATAAGAACGTAGCCTCTCCCTCGCTGGACGCACTCCTTGCCGCCGATGCAGACGCGGCAGACCGCGTACGGGAGCTGGCGAGAGGATAATCTTGCATTTTTTACCGTAGGGCGGGGGCGTGCGCCCCCCCGGGTAAGCAGACAAATTGGGAGATACAAAAAATCTGCAGGCGGCGGGAGCAAGCCCCCGCCCTACGAAATTTGTAATATGTAGGGGCGAACCGTCCCTGCCGCATCGCTCATTCCCCTTTGAAAGGATATTTACCGTGACTATACTCATCGCTATTCTGGTCTTCGGCGTGCTGATCTTCATACACGAGCTGGGACATTATCTGACCGCAAGGCTTTTTGACGTGCATATTCTGGAGTTTGCCATCGGCATGGGGCCGAAGATCCTCTCCCGTAAGTCCCAAAAGACGGGCATCGTCTATTCCCTCCGTCTGCTCCCCTTCGGCGGCTTCGTCTCCATGGTGGGCGAGGACGACGAGGGACTGATCGATGCCGACGGTAATCCCGTTTCCGAAGGCGGCGCAGGCTCCTTCAGTCTGCCCGAGCGTAAGGGCTACGGCGAAGAGGATGAACCCGCCGAGGTGGCAGAGTCCGCCGATGCCGAGCAAGATCCCGCCTACCGGCGAGACCCCCGTGCCCTGTCCGCCAAGCCGGTCTGGCAGCGGATGATCATTACCGCCGCAGGTGCGGTGATGAATCTGGTGCTGGGTGTGATTCTGGCGGTGGTGTTGGTGCTGTCTATGGATCGGATCGGCAGTACGGTGGTAGGCCCCTTCGAAGAAAATGCGCTTTCCCAGACCCAGGGTCTGCAGACCGGCGACGTGATCACCCACGTCAACGGCAAGCGGGTGAACACCCACATGGATCTGGCCTACGCCATTTCCCACGACGGCTACGAGCCGGTGGAGCTGACCGTCCGCCGCGGCGCCGACATCGTATGGGAGAATTTCACCGACGACGATGGCAACAGCGGCTCCTATATCGTATCCTGGTCGGGCGGCGAGGAGATCGTTTTGGACAACGTGACCTTTGGCACGGAGGAGACCGAGGGCATCGTGATGGGTTATCAGGATTTTCGTGCCTACGCGATGAAAAAGTCCTTTACCAACGTGATAACGCAGACCTTCAGCTATACCCGCTTGGCGGGGCGGCAGGTCATCGACGGCATCACGGATCTGATCACCGGCCGCTACGGTATGGAGCAGATGTCGGGACCTGTGGGCGTGACACAGCAGATCGGTGAGGCGGCGGCCATGGGCGTGACCTCCTTCGTCTATCTGGTGATGGTGATCACCGTAAATCTGGGCATCTTCAATCTGTTGCCCCTTCCCGCGCTGGACGGCGGACGCTTCTTCTTCCAGCTGATCGAGCTGATCTTCAGAAAGCCCGTCTCCCGCAAGTGGGAGGGCGCGATCCATCTCATCGGGCTTGCGCTCCTCTTGCTTCTGATGGTGTTCATCACGGGACAGGACATTGTGCGGATCTTTACGAAATAAGGCACATAGGTGTGCTTTAACGGAAATAGTTTGTAGTTTTTGGAATAAATCCCTTCCGTTGGTCGGGATTTGTTCGGGGAAGGATCATCTCAAACGCCGAACTGTCTTGCCCCAACCATCTCCTTGGCTGTGGACAGCGTAAAATGAAAAATAATTCCCCAATAAAAGTTTTTGAAGGGTTTGGGAAAAAACAATGATCTATAACGAAATCAGACGGAAGACGAAAAAAATCAGAGTGGGCGACGTGTTCGTAGGCGGTGACGCTACGGTGAAGGTGCAGTCTATGACCAACACCGACAGCGAGGATTTTGAAGCGACCTACGCCCAGATCAAGGCGCTGGAGACTGCGGGCTGCGAGATCATCCGCATGACCGTCCCCACGATGGAGGCGGCGCGGGTGCTCTCTCGGCTGAAGGAGTCGGATATTACCATCCCCATCGTTGCCGACATCCACTTCGACTACCGACTTGCCATCGCCGCGGCCGACGCGGGAGCGGACAAGATCCGCATCAATCCCGGCAACATCGGAGACGCGGATCGGGTGAAGGCGGTGGTGGATGCCTGCCGCACTCACGGTATCCCCATCCGAATCGGGGTCAACAGCGGTTCGCTGGAGAAGGACGTGCTGGCCAAGTACGGCGCGCCCACGGGGGAAGCCCTTGCCGAGAGTGCGCTGGAAAATATCGCCGCGCTGGAGCGGTTCGATTTCGACAATATTATCGTTGCCATCAAGTCCTCGGACGTGGGGCGGATGATCCGCGCCAACGAGATCGTGGCGGCAGAGAGCGACTATCCCATTCACTTGGGCGTGACCGAGGCGGGCGGCGACAAAATGGGCAGCGTGAAGAGTGCCGTTGGCATTGGATCGCTATTGACCCGCGGCATCGGCGACACTCTCCGCGTTTCGCTGACCGCCGATCCCGTTCTGGAGATCGAGCGCGGACGAGCTATCCTCGCCGCGCTGGGCATGGACGCCCGCGCCATGGTGAACGTGGTCTCCTGCCCCACCTGCGGGCGCACGAAGATCGACCTGATCGGTCTGGCAAACGCCTTTGAGGCGCGGATGGGTGAGCTGCATCCCTCCCGCCCCGTGAAGGTTGCCATCATGGGCTGTGTGGTCAACGGACCCGGTGAGGCCAAGGATGCCGACATCGGCATTGCCGGCGGCATCGGCGAGGCGGTGCTCTTCCGCTACGGCGAGATCGTCCGCAAGCTCCCTGAAGCAGATGTGCTGAATGCGCTGGTGAGCGAGATTAATCGGATGTGAGATGTGGGGCACCGCCCCACACCCCGCCAAGGGCGCCGCCCTTGGATCCCGCCAAGAACCCTTTTGAGAAAAGGTTCTTGGAATTCCCAAAACTTCTGATAAGCCCGACAAATACTTGTCGGGCAGAAAAATAATATGCATTCCCCGCAAAATGACTTGTCATTTTGCTTTCATAAAAGTCTTTTGGAGGTTTGGAACCTTTTCTACAGAAAAGGTTCCAAAATAAAAATGCTACTCAAAAAATTATCCCGTTACACGCCGGACGAGCGGGCGAGGGAGGTTCTCTCCACGGCGGGCGAGTTTTCGGTTCGCGCCGACAAGGAGAATCGGATATTGGAGATCAGCGCACAGTTTCCGCGGCTGATCCCTAAAACCGAGCTTTACCGCATCGAGGGCGAGATCGCCAAGGCGTACGAGCTCAGACAGGTGTACTTATTGCCCCGCTATCCTGCGGAGCTCTTTTCTGCCGCTTATATGCACGAGGTCATCCGCGAGGCACACCGCATCGGCTACGTGGCCAGCGGTTTTTTTGACGATTACACTGTCCGCCGTATGGGCGAGGGCTTTGAGATCGAGATCGGCTTCTCCCAGCACGGGGTAGATCTGGTTTGCCGCGCCGAGACCCCCGAGATCCTGTCGAACATTATCCGCTCGGAGTTTGGGCTGGAGATCCCTGTGAAGATCGTGAAAAGCTCCAAGCCAGACGTGCATTTCGAAGAATTTCTTACCGCCCGCGATCAGAAGCTGGCTGTGATGCAGGCGGAGTCCGAGGCTGCCGCCCGTGCTGCCTCCGAGGCGCGCCGCAAGGCCGAGGCGGAGCAAAAGCAAGCCGAGGAAGCTGCCTTCGTCCCCCGTGTGGCGACGCTCTACGAGGACGCGCCCAAGATGGAGGCGTCCGAGGACGGAAAAGTGATGAAGATCGGTCACATGACCTTTGATCTCTCCGACCCTCAGCCGCTCTACGGCGATCCTTTCGAGATCAAAAAGGTGGTACCGCTCCGCGAAGCGCCCGAAAATGGACGGAATCTCTGCTTCATCGGACAGGTCAACTCCTACGAATCCCGTGAGAACCGAAACGGCGACAAGCTGATGATGACCGTCGGCATCACCGACAACGAGTCGTCCATCAACCTAAAGCTCACCCTCGATCTGGAGGAGGGCAAGGCGCTGGAGAAGAAGATCACCAAAAGCGGAAAGACCATCAGCCGCGGCATTTCCAAGGTAGTCACCTTCTACAGCATGGTGCTGGCGGTGCAGGGATCTGTCAAGGTGGACAAGTTTGACAACGAACCCGTGATGAATCCCACCGCCATGATGACGCTCGCCAAGATCGAGCGGATGGACGATGCCCCCGAAAAGCGGGTGGAGCTGCATATGCACACCAACCTGTCCACCATGGATGCCCTCACCTTCCCCGAGCAGCTGGTGGATACTGCCGATCGCTGGGGCTGGGAGGCCATCGCCGTTACCGACCACGGTAACGTGCAGGCCTATCCTCTGCTCAAAGACCTGGTGGGAAAGAAGGAGCTGAAGATCCTTTACGGCATGGAGGCCTACTACGTGGACGACCGTGCACGCGCCGTTTACGGCGACTGCCACGTCCGCTTTGCCGAGGACGAGATGTGCGTCTTCGATATCGAGACCACTGGTCTGTCTGCCGCCACCTGCAAGATTACCGAGATCGGTGCGGTGCTGGTGAAGGGCGGCGAGGTCATCGACACCTTCAACACCTTTGCCGATCCCGGCTGTCCTATTCCCGAGGAGATCGTGAAGCTCACCGGCATCACCGACGAGATGGTCAAGGGCGCGCCTTCCCAGAAGGAGGCGGTGGAGGCGTTCCTTGCGTTTGCGGGCGACCGACTGCTGATCGCTCACAATGCGGGCTTCGATACCGGCTTTATCCGCCGTGCCTGCGAGGACAACGGGCTTTCCTTTCCGAATGCCTATATGGATACCGTGGCGCTCTCCCGCTACGTCAATCCCGAGCTGAAGAAGCACAGGCTGGACTCGCTGGCCGAGTACTTCAAGCTGGGCGGCTTCAATCATCACCGCGCCTCCGACGACGCAGAGATGCTCTCTGCCATCTTCTTCAAGATGGCGGAAAAGCTCCGTTCCGAGGGCGTGTACAACGTGGACGAGATGAACCGCGCCATGTCCGACAAGGCCGATCCCCTGAAGCTCAAATCCTACCACATGATCCTGATCGCAAAGGATTACGTGGGACTGAAAAACCTCTACAAGCTGGTTTCCGGCTCCTACCTGGACTGCTTCCACCGCGTTCCGCGGATCACCCGCTCCGCGCTGGACGAGCACAGAGAGGGCCTGATTGTGGGCTCTGCCTGCGAGGCGGGCGAGCTGTTCCACGCTATTTTGGAGGGCAAAGCCCCTGCGGCGATCGAGGAGATCGCCTCCTATTACGACTATCTGGAGATCCAGCCCATCTGCAACAACCGCTTCCTCATCGCCAACGGCACCGTTGCCGACGACGAGGGACTCCGCGAGCTGAATCGCAAGATCGTTGCGCTGGGCGAGAAGCTGAACATTCCCGTCTGCGCTACCTGCGACTCTCATTTTA
>CAZFJJ010000115.1:0-6582 GCA_964519075.1 uncultured Lachnospiraceae bacterium | reverse complement strand
GGTGTAGTAGCCCTCTGCCAGCTTTTCGAACTTCTCGCCCTTCACGTAAGCCTCGCCGAAGGCGCGGTTGTGGCTGAACTGGGAGAAAACGGTTGCCTCGTAGTCGCCCAGATGGCAGAGACCGTAGGCGGAGCGCATATCGCCGCCCATGGCTTCGATGAGACGGGCAACCTCGCTGGTAGCGCGGGACATGAGCGCGCCCTTCAGAGAAGAAACGCCCTTGCCATCCAGCATACCTGCGGCAATGCCGATGACGTTCTTAGCGGCGGCGCCCACTTCGTTGCCGATCAGGTCGCGGCCGTAGTAGAAGCGGATCAGGGGAGAGGAGAACTCGTTGACCAGCGTTTGCTTGGTAGGCGCGTGGTCGCTGTCGATGACCATGCAGTTGGGCACGCCACGGGCGAATTCCTGGGGATGACCGGGACCGATCCATACGGCAACGTGGTTGTCGTCCGCCGCGTCGGCGCACATGAACTCGGAGGTGATCTCGGACAGTCGGCGGCCGGTTGTGATCTCGATGCCCTTCATGCAAAGGATGAAGGTCTTGTTCTGCGGTTTGTAGGGGACGATCTCGCCCATCAGCGAGCGGAGCACCTGGGAGGGGATGGAGATGACGATCACGTCAGAGGCCAGCGCCTCGGTGAGATCTACCGACAGCTTGATGGATTCAGGATAGGTGAGGACGCCGTTGGTGCGGGTCGCCAGCAATTCCTTCATTGCGGGCGAGTCGGCTTTATCGTATACAGTAAGCTGATGGCCGATGCTGTCCAGGTACCATGCGATAAAGGAACCCCATCTGCCACAGCCGATGACCGTGATTTTCATGTTCGTAGTAGGCAGCGGTGCTGCCACTCCTTTCTTCATGTCTGTTATTCTATCGGGGTACAGCCCCGAAAACGGCGGATTTGATTTTAGTATATCACAGCATTGTGAACGGATTATAACGAAAAAAGACGAATTTGTGAAACTTTAGCCTACATTTTTCTCGATTTCTTCAGAAAGCAGCTCAATGGCGGCTTTAGCGGCGCCTTCCCGTACTGCGTCCCGATTGCCGGAAAGCGTCAGACGGCGGACGGTGGTTGTCCCGAACAGAGTCGCGGCGATATAGACCGTGCCCACGGGATTCTCTTCGTCCCCGCCTCCGGGACCTGCGTAACCGGTGAGGGCGACGGCGCAGTCGGCGGCAAAGAGCTTTCTAACTCCTTCCGCCATTGCCTTGGCACATTCGGCAGAGACGACGCCTATCTCGTAGACGACCGCGGGATCAATTTCCAGAAATCGCTCCTTGACCGCAGGGGAATAGGTGACGACAGCGCCGTCCAGCACCGAGGAGGCACCGGGAATGGCAGTAATGGTGGCAGAGACTAGTCCGCCCGTGCAGGATTCTGCGGTGGTAACGGTCAGTCCGTAACGGGATAGTAGCTCTACCAGACGGGTAGCGGCTCTTTTCATTTTGCCTCCTTATCTGCCGATGGACAGAGCGCCTTCAGCGGACATTCGCCGCAGCGGGGCGCGCGGGCGGAGCAATATTCTCTGCCGAACAGCACGATCCGATGGCAAAAATCGCTTTGTGCGCTGCCGGCAAGATCGGAAAGTGCAGCGGTGAGGATCCGCTCGATCTTGGCGGGCTCCTTCAGCCCTTGGGGGATCAGTCCCCACCGCCCCGACAGACGGATGCAGTGGGTGTCCACTACGATGGCAGGGATCTTGTACAGATCGCCCAGCAGGAGATTGGCTACCTTCCGTCCCACGCCGGGGAAGCGGAGCAGCGCCTCCATAGTGTCGGGGACGCGACCGTTATACTCATCCCGAAGCATCGCGCATTCGGCGATGATCTCCCTTGCCTTCACGTGATAAAGTCCGCAAGGGCGGACGATCGCCTCTACCTCTTCAAGCGGCGCGGCGGCAAGGGCTTCGTAGGTGGGGAAGCGATCAAATAGGACTTGGCAGACCTCGTTGACGCGCTTGTCGGTGCATTGGGCGGAGAGCCGCGCCATTACCATCAGCCGCCAGGGCTGTCCGTTATACTCCAGCGCGCAGAGTGCGTCGGGGTAGATCTTCTCCAGTGCGTCGGCAATTTGGATTGCTTTGTTCATAGGCTTTGGTTGTTCAAACAGTCTCGGAAGCCGAAAAATCCGAGAGCTTCTTTCCGAATAGTTTCAGAATCGCAGCTTCCAGTGCGGGCATAGGCAGTCCCACCACGTTGGTGAAGTCGCCCTCCAACGCTTCCACGAAAGCACCGCCCAGACCTTGGATGGCGTAAGATCCAGCTTTGCCCATGGGCTCGCCCGAGGCGATGTAGCCGTCAATATCGGCATCGGTGAGTGCGCGGAAGCGCACACCGCTGGCCACCGACTCGGTGTAAACCCCACCCTTCCACAGCAGGGTGAAGCCGCTGTAGACGTAGTGGAGCGCGCCGGATAGGGAGCGGAGCATAGATTGAGCGTCTGTTTCGTCGGCGGGCTTTCCTAAAACGGTGCCGTCGGGAGCCTCCACCACCGTGTCAGCGGCAAGGATGAGCAGATCCTCGGGCAGCTGGTCAAACAGCGCGGCGGTGGTCTCCGCTTTGCGGGCGGACAGCAGCCTTACCAGCTCGGCGGCAGGAACGTTGGGCTCGGCAGTCTCGTCGGCATCACTGGGCAGGATGGAAAATCCTGCGCCCGCTTTCCCCAGTAGCTCGCGACGGCGGGGGGAGGCAGAGGCCAGCACCAACCGAGAGGGAATCTGCTCAGGCGTCGTAATACTGATCATCGTCGGTGTATTCGTCCTGCTCATCTTCGTTGAAGGGGTCGGAGGAGGATCTGCGGGACTGACGGGGCTCGGACATAGCCTGCTTCAGCATCCGTCCGCCCACTACTGCCAGCAGGGGGAAGAGAACTACAGCGGGATTCAGGTGAATGGAGATGCTGACCAGCACCAGATCCAGCGTGCCGGAGACCTCAAAGGACAGCCATTTGAGAAAACCGATGTTGCGCACCAGATAGGCGATCAGCTCGCCGAAGACCAGACCGCCGATAAAGAAAGCGCCGTCCAGCACGATGGGTTTGAGACTCTTTTTCTTCTTTGCCATGTTTTTTACATCCTTTCGGTGTTAATTGTATTATTTTATTCTCCGCACTTCTTTTTTTGTGGGGAGAGAGCGTTCGTAGGAGGAGAGGGTGACCTTCACCTCTTGCGGTCCCTCTTTGGTGAAGATATAGTGGTAGCCAACGCCGGTGGGCTTCAGAAGCGCCTGCTTGTCCGCCATGTAAACGGGCAGAGAGTTCAGCACCAGCTCGCGCTCGCCCTCGGTGATCACCGGGAAATCCTTTTTCATCCGATCGGTGAGGCGGGTGGCACCGCAGGGCTTTTCCAGCAGCATCAGCGGGATGCGACCGTAGACGATCGCAGACTTTGGGGCGGGGATGTCCCGCATCTGTGCCAGCAGCAGCTCAGGGGAGAGGATGAGATCGGCAAGATCGGCGAACACCTGGGCGGCGTAGCTGTTTTGCAGATTCAGCCGCCAGTCGCCGTGGATGATGAGCCCCGATCTGCGGGCAAGCTCTATCTGTCCCACGTTGCCCACCATCACGTGACGGGCGCCGATCTCCCGTGCGTGGGAGAGGGATTTCTCTACCGCCTCCAACTCGCCGTCGGGGATGACGGGAGGTAATAGCACGCCGTTTGCCACCTTACCGTCGAATTTTTCCAGCGGCAGGTAGACGATCTCCAGCGAATGCCGGACAGGGACGGTGTCGGGCTTATAGAATCGGGCGGAGGGTTTTACGAACCCCTTCGGCTTCGGGGGCAGGGGAGGGAGGACGGGTGTGTGCGGTGTTCGCGGAGGAAGCATGATGGGCGGAAGCGGCTCTTTTCGCACGGGGACGTGCTGCTTCAGTGTGTGGGATACCTTTAATGTAGCGGACTTGTCCGCTTCGCTCCGAATACCGTTCATTTGGGAGGTGTCGCCCACATAGTAGCCGTCGGTAAAGCCTTGTCGGGAGAAGACTGCTTCCAGCGCGGCTATCTCGGCGGGGGTTGCGGCGCGTCGCTCGTCCAGCAGACGGCGGTAGATGGAGGTGACGCGGTAAACGTAGTCAGGGGACTTCATCCGTCCCTCGATCTTCAGGGAAGCAACGCCCATGTCGATCAGCTCGGGGATGTGCGCTGCAAGGGAGAGGTCTTTTAGCGACAGCGGTGTTTTGTTGTTGTACTGCATCCGACAGGGCTGAGCGCATTCGCCGCGATTGCCGCTTCTGCCGCCCACGATGGAGGAGAAGAGGCATTGCCCCGACGCCGACACGCAGAGTGCGCCGTGGACGAAGACCTCGATGGGGATGGGGGAGGCTTTGATCAGCCGCCGCAGATTGTCGGCGGACAGCTCGCGGGCGGCGACCATCACCGAAAAACCGCGGTCGGCCAGCCATTTTGCCGCATCGGCGTTATGTCCCGAGCATTGAGTGGAAGCGTGAATGGGAAGGTCGGGGTAGTTTTCCCGACAGAGCTTTGCCAGTCCCCAATCGGCAACGATCAGGGCATCCACGCCCACCTCGTAGGCGTAGGCAACCAGATCCATCGCCGCCCGCATCTGGCGGTCGGTGATGAGGGTGTTGACCGTCAGATAAACCCGAACGCCTGCGTCGTGAGCGTTCTCCACTGCTTGCTTCAGGGCGGGACGGTCAAAATTTTTCGCAAACGCCCGTGCGCCGAACTGGGTGGAGCCAAGATAAACGGCGTCCGCTCCTGCGGCGATGGCGGCGTCAAGGGCTTCGGGACTGCCCGCAGGAGCCAACAGCTCGGGCAGTCCGTTTAGGGTGAAACTTTTTATCGTTTTTTCTTGCATTGTCTTGCAAATCCTGTTCGATGTATGGTATAATAAGCGAAGATGCGATGGGGAGACCGTTTGCCGATTGCAAACTGCTCCACTGTTAGTATATCACAGATTTGTGAATAAAGAAATAGCAAAATTCAAAAAATCGGATTTTTCATGAAAAAGATTTTCATCTCGACCAAAACTGCCATCGCTTTGCTGGGGCTGTCCCTTCTGCTGACCGCCTGCCAAGCGGTGTCCGGGGAGAGCGGAGCTACCGCTGCGCCCCCCGCTACTACCGATCGGTCGGCGCACACCACTCCGTCGGGCACGGTGAGCGACACCGCGCCGCCGGTCGCGCCCGATCCGCCGCAGCCCGAGACCTTCCCCGACGCGGCGTACAGCTGGGATCCCTACCGATTCGACCGTCTCGTCGGCGAATACGAAGCCGACGCCCGTCTTCTTGCCGATGCGATTCTCGGCTACGAACCTGCGGTCGCCCTTTCGCCGGAGTATGCGCAGACGGTGGTGGACAACATCGCCTTCGAGTTTCCGCCCTCCGCGCTGGCAGACTTCACCGTTGCGGACGGGGTGGTGACGATCACTTATCTCTGCGACGAGAGCGAGCACGTCCGTCGGATCGAAGCCTTCGGCTCGGAGGTGAACCGTGCGCTGTCCATTCTCTCTGCGGAGGATTCCGAGGCGCGCCGCGCCACGCTGCTCTACAACTGGGTGGTGGAAAACGTCTCCTACTTCACCATCGACTATACCGAGAAGGAGATTACCGCCTTCTCGGCGATGGTGGCGGGCGAGACTATCTGCTACGGCTTTGCCGACGCCTTTGGCTATCTGCTTCGTCAAACGGGGATCGAAGCCCATCTCTGGCGGGGCGGTACCTACACCTTCACCGGCTTTTCCGACCACGGCTGGTGCTACGCCAAGATCGACGGTATCTATTATCACTTCGATCCCACCTGGGAGCGGAGCAATTATAAATCCTCGGGTACCAACCAATACACCTATTTCGGTATGTCCGACCAAAAACGCTTCACCTCTCTGTCCAAAACCTGCGTCAGCGGCTTCGGCGCGCTGGAGGAGGTCTGCGATGGGACGGCGGCGGACGAGAAATTAGAGCCATCGAGGTAACAATGATCCCTTATACGGCGACAGCCAAGGAGATGAGAGGGGAATAGTTGCGCTGCGCGCAACTATGAGGAGAGAAGGAGCTTCGGCGTTTGAGATGATCCTTCTCTCTCTTCCGATCAAAACCTGCTTTGGCAGGTTTTGTACCTACTATGACAAACAATGACAACAAACCAAAAACATAACATAAAGGAGTGGCAATCGATCGTTGCCAAAATACAAACATGAAAGAACTGATTCTCTGTAAATACGGCGAAGTGGTGCTGAAGGGACTCAACAAAGCCCATTTTGAACACATTCTGATGACCGAGGTGCGACGCCGCCTGGAAGGGCTGGGTACCTACGCCACCTGGTGGTGCCAGTCCACCATCTACATCGAGCCTGAGAGCGACGATTGCGATCTGGACGAAGCCTTCCGTCGGATGAAGCTGGTCTTCGGCTTTGCGACGATCACCCGCGCCATCGCCGTGGACAAGACTCCCGAGGCAATTCTGGAGGCAGCGAAAAACGACCTTCCCGAGCGACTTTTCGGTGTTCGCACCTTCAAAGTGGAGGGAAAACGCTCGGACAAACGCTTCCCCTTGTCCTCCCCCCAGCTGTCGGCTGAGGTAGGCGGTGCTATTTTGGAGGCGATGCCCCATCTGAAGGTG